>NZ_AAEW02000009.1 GCF_000167355.1 Desulfuromonas acetoxidans DSM 684 | reverse complement strand
AGCAGCGAGAAACTCGAGAAATTCCGCAATACGCCGGAGGCTGTTCGATGAATTCAGCAACGCGGCGGTCCGTTCCGGAATCAAGGTGATCGATTTCACCGTGTTACGGCAGTTACGGCTGGGCCACCACCACTCCGTGTGCGTACTCTGAGAAGAGGCCCAAAAAGTCAACTTCCGCATTGCCCAAGCCCCGGTCAATAAAGACAATTACCTGGCCTGGGGCCTTAAATTTACCGTGTTGCCCTGGCCCGATGTTCCTCAGGCATTGCAGACCGGAGTCATCGACGGGCTCGATCACACGCCCATCGTGTGCAGCATCACCAAAAAGTTTGACGTTGCCACTTACTTCACCGACCTCCACTACACTCAGGGTTTGTACATCCACATGGTCAACAAGCGCTGGCTCGACAAACTCCCTGAAGAGTTAAAAGAAATCTTCCTCAAGGTTGTGCGTGAAGAGAGTGCCATTGCTCGTCAAAAAACCGACCTGCAACAGGCCGAGCAGATTGAACAGGCCAAAAAAGACGGCGTTCAGTTCTTTACCCTCAGCGATGCCGACCGCCAGACCCTGAAAAATAAGGCGCAACCGGTTTACAACAAGTGGGGCAAAAAAATTGGGGCGGACTATCTGAAAAAGGTCCAAACAACGCTCGACTGATTATCGATCATCCCGCAATCAATTCAAAACGCTCTGCCAAAACGGCAGGGCGTTTTTTTATATCAAATTTTTTTTACTACTATCAAAAAAAGAGTCCTGGCCAAGTCTTTCCGTTGCACTTCCCCGACCAGTTATTATAGAAAAAACAAACGCTATTTTAAAACCATGCACCACCTACTGAGTCAAATTAATTTCACGCCTAAAGGGGAGAACGTTTATGACATTGAAACGACTACTGGCACTCTTGCTGTTTATCCTGATGCCATTATCAGCCATGGCCAGCGGCAACCCGTTGGCTAAATGGAAACCGGATTTTGACCCTTCCGGAGCCGAATACACCTATCTGTTGTCTAACGTGTCCCACCCGGCCATCGAAGGCGTCGGGGTTGGTTACAGCATCCGCGACCGGGTGTGGCAGGAAACCAATGGCCGCATCTATGTCGATTTCCGTCCGCTGTCGCAACTGGGCGGCGAAAAGGATGTGCTGCGCAAGCTGAAAATGGGCGCCATTCAGGGCATGATGTCATCGTCGGTTGCCGCAGCCAACCTGGCCCCGAAACTGGGGATCGTCAACCTGCCGTACGTTATTGACACCTTTGAAAAGCTCGACAAGTTTCGTGAAACGCCGGAGCTGTTCACACCGTTCAGTGAATGTGGTCTGAAGCAGAAAGTCCGCGTTCTCGATATCACCGGTTACGGCACCTACGGCTGGGCCACCACCAAGCCGGTCACCAACCTCGATGAAGCCAAGGATGTCATCTTCCGCATCGCTCAGGCTCCGGTCAATGCCGATATTTACCGCTCATGGGGACTCAAATTCACCGCCCTGCCGTGGCCGGATGTGCCGCAAGCCCTGCAAACCGGCGTCATTACCGGGCTGGATCACACGCCGACGGTATGCAACATCACCAAGAAGTTTGAAATCGCCAAATACTTCACTGAAGTCAATTACGCTCAGGGCCTGTTTATCCATATGATCAACGAGCGCTGGCTGCAAAAGCTGCCGGAAGATTTGCGTGCGACGTTCCTGAGAGTTGTTGCTGAAGAGAGCGCCAAGGCGCGTCAGCGCACCCGTGCTCAACAGGAAGCTCAAATCGCTGCAGCGAAAGCCAACGGTGTCACTTTTTATGCACTTTCTGCCAATCAGAAGCAAAAACTTGTCGATTTGGCGGCACCTGTGTATAAAAGGTGGGAAGAAAAAATTGGCGCAGACTATCTGGCCACTGTTCGAGCTCGTTTGGCCGAATAAGCTCCAACGCATAACGAACAGCCCAACGGCCGGAGGACTCCCTCCGGCCGTTTTTGTTGCGCCCTGACTCATCACCCTCACCGTTGCGGGACAACCTTATGCTAAAAAAACTTTTCCGCCGTATTGATGCCGCGTTCTCGTTTGTCGAGGATTGGTCACTACTGATTGTCGTGGCCGTGGCTTTGCTTTCCGGACTTCTCAACATCATTTTGCGTAAAGCCACGCCTTACAGCCTGTATTGGTCGGATGAAGTGATCCGCAAAGCGATTTTCTTCTGCACCTACATCGGCTGCAGCGCGGCCATCAAACAACGCGCACTGATCCGGATCGATGCTGTCCCGCAGATCATTCCGGTGTCACGCAAATTCTTCAATGTTATCAACCATCTGTCAGTGCTGGTTTTTTCCGGTATGTTGACCTGGCTGGGCTGGAAGATGATGGTCGAAGTTCGCGCCGACGAATTCGCCACCACGGCAACGTTGCAGATCCCCGAGTGGTACTTTTACGCAATACTGCCCATTGTCGGGGTGATGATGTTCATTCGCACCGTCATGTTGCTGACCGAGGATGTCTTCAACCTGTCCGGCGACGACACCCAGGAGGCCGCCAATGGATAGCATGCAACTGATGATAATGGCGCTGCTTCTCGGTGCCATGGCGGCCACAGTTCCGGTGTTCATGGCACTGTTCTTTACCGGTCTGGCAGGGCTGACCCTGATTGTCGGCATCGATCCGCAGATCGTTATTGAGATCCTTTACCGCAGCATGGACAAATTCGCCCTGATCGTGGTGCTATTTTTCGTGCTGTGCGGCAACATTATGACCACGGGCAGCATTGTTGAAAAACTGATCAAAACCGCTGACGTACTGGTTGGCTTTTTACCCGGCGGCCTGGCCATGGCCGGCATTCTCGCCTGCGGCTTCTTTGGTGCCATTTCCGGTTCGACCGTTGCCACGGTGGTGGCCATCGGCGGCTTCATGATTCCGGCATTGATTGATCACGGCTACGATGAGCAATTCAGCATTGGAGTCATGACCACAGCACCAATTCTCGGCGTGATCATTCCACCGTCCATCGCCATGATCCTCTATGCCATGATCACGACGGATTCTCTTGAAGCCCTGTTTCTAACCGGCTTCATCCCCGGATTTCTGATCATGGCGGCCATGTCATTTTATGCCTGGTGGGCATGCCGTCGCCACGGCATGGCTCGGCGTCCGCGTCCGCAGTTTAAAGAGGTGGTCTCGGTGCTGCGCCAGAGCATTTGGGCTCTGATGCTGCCAGTAATTATCTTCGGCGGCATTTATTCCGGGATTTTTACCGCCAATGAAGCGGCGATCGTCGCCTGCGTGTATGCCTTTATCGTCGAGCTGGCCATTCATCGCGACATGAAGATACGAGACATCAAAAAAGTCGTGGTGTCATCTGCGGTGACTTCATCAACATTGCTGATCATTGTTGCCGGTGCGTCGGTGTTTGGCGAATATCTCACCTTTGAACAGATTCCCGATCAAATTGCCCAGGCAGCGGTGAGTAACTTTGATTCGCCCTGGTCGTTTCTGCTGGTTGTCAATGTGTTGCTGCTGTTCGTCGGCATGTTCATGGATATCATCTCCGCCACCATCATCCTCACCCCGATCTTTCTGCCATTGCTCAACCAGTTCGGCATCGACACCCTGCATTTCGGCCTGATCATGACGCTGAACCTTGGCATCGGCTACTGCACACCGCCATTAGGGGTCAGCCTGTTTATCTCCGGTGCGGTGGCCAATCGCAGCATGCTGTATGTGGCGCGAGCCGTCTTGCCTTTTCTGGCGATTCAGATTGCAATTCTGCTACTGTTAACGTTCTGGCCCGATCCGGTGCTCCTGCTGCCACGATTGGTGTTCGGTTACGGGCAATAGTCCGCTTTCCCTTTTCTGGAGATCGTTATGTCGTTTAAAATTCTCGTTCCTATCTGTGATGGCGTGACAAGTAAAGCGACGGTTCAGGCTTTGATCGACCATAAAGATCAATTCAACACGCCGATCACCCTGCTGCACGTCGTCAATCTCGACAAGATGGATTACCGTATGATTCCTGACTTTCAGATTGATATGGTGCGTCAATACGCCACCAAAACCGGCGAAAAGTTTCTTGCGGAGCAAACCACGCTGCTGCAGAACGCCGGGCTGGAGATCATTGCCCGGATGGAAACCGGCTCACCACGTGATACCATCTGCCGGATAGCCAATGAAGAGAATTTCTCGCTGGTGATCATTGGCCGCCATTCCAGCGGCGAAATCCGCGATGTGCTGTTCGGCTCGGTATCCAATCACGTTTTGCATGGCGTAAAATGCCCAGTCCTGCTATTCTAAAGGCTCTAACTATCAACGAGCCCGAAAGAATAGGAGCACTTAATAATGGATTCCATCTGGCCTCTGTTGGGCATTGTGGCGATCTGGTTTGTTCTCAACCGCTGGGTATTTCCTAAAATCGGTATGGGCTGAGGTCCACAGCAGTGCGACCTTCCCGTGCGGAAGGACAAGAAAAAAGACCCGTCTGAATCTGAAGAAGAATAAAAAAAGCCCCGCAAAATGCGGGGCTTTTTGATTGAGGGTTGAGAAGATCAGCTACTGTACTCCACTTGGAATCCAGCCTGAGCGAGGCTGTCCAGACTGTCAACGCCCTGGTAAGAGCCGACATCAGCCAGAGTGACATTGGTATCAACGCCATCCTGACCGCTGATGGTCAGTACCAGATCATTGCCATCGGCAAAAACACCAACCGAAACATCACCACTGTCCAGACTCCCATCTGTATCGAGATCAAGAACATCGGTGAGTCGGATGACATCCTGATTGACATCGAAACCGTCAATCACCAGATCACCTTCGCCGCCGTTGGCACTGAATTCGTAAATCATCGGGTCTTCGACCATCAGTGCCTGGAGAGTACTGGCTGTTCCAATATCACTGTCCGGTGTCAAAACAACATCAATGGTTCCGGCAGCCATATCGCCGTCAGCATCGTAGATATCCAGCGGCACAGAGAATTCAACCGACTGGCCAGGCTCGGTGACCGTCGTCCCGAAGTCACCAATTTTAAATGTCTCTCCGCCATCATGCCAGAACTCGATGCTGTTATAGCCATCTGCGGTGAATGCTGACAAGGCCACACCTTCAAAAACACCGGCAACCTGAACGTCTGAGCCATCAAACGTAACATCAAAATCATTACCATCCAGTGTCACGGTTTGACTGTTGCCGAGTGCCGAGGAGACGAAGATCTCTTCACCGCCATAACTGATACCAATGGCGGTAATGTCATCCTGAACACCATCACCAACGTCATTACCATCGGCATCATCGTAGGCCTTGATCAGGACGGTACTGCCAGCCGTGTGGGTAAACAGGGCGGACGCGCCATTGACCTCATAATGACTGTCAAACACATGGTCCTGATTGGCGGCATCGGTATAAGGCGTCCCTTTAGGATCACCGGTGAGATCGACAACAAAGTCGGCGCGTATGGCCTCACCCGGACCAACCGAGTTACCGCCACCAACCCCACCTTCGTTGGCATTGGTGTTGACCGTGCCGGCACCGATCGGCGTCAGTAACAGATCAAGGCTGTTATCATCGGCCTCGGTTGAGAAACCAGCCCAGGCACCGTTACCACCGACGAAATTGTAGCCACCGGCATTGAAATCGATCGATGTTGCACCACCATCCACCGTGCCGATCATGTTGATGGTGTACTGATCACTACCAGCCCCGTCAACATTGAGGGCGATGGTGAATACCGTGCCGGCCACCGTGTAAGCGGTCAGGGTCTGGCCATCCGCAGAAACATCGTAGTTAATATTCAAACCGCCGGAGGTCAAACCGGTATCGGTGAGAGCTTCCAGAGCAACCGGGAACTGTACGCTTCCTGGCTGGTCGGCACCGATATTGTCTTCAATCTGGCCGTCGAAATCCAGATTACCTGTAAATGTGCCGAGCGGCAGGTTCGGCAACTCTGCAGCATCCGGCATAATGTTCAGCGGGCTGTCATCCTCCACAGTCACGCTAAACGCATCCGTGAAGGTTGTGTCGCCTGCGGTGACATCAATGAACAGTGACAGTTCATCTTCATCATCCTCGGTCGCGCTACTCTCATCATAGGCGACACCACTGCCGTCACCGACAAACGGGTGTTCAATCGCTTCACTGAGCGTCACCTGATAGGCAACCTCATAGTTGTCAAGATTCGGAGTAACACTTTGAACACTGATGCGAATCACTTCATCACCATTGTCATCACGGCTACCAATCAGGGCATTGTCACCATCAACCCAGTTAAAGGTGATATCAACACCATCGGCGGTTTTCACTGTTGCATCCGTCGCCAGACTGATGCTGTCCATGGTGTATTGGCTGTCCACATCCGTCAAAGTAAAGCTACCTGAATTAACAACCAGATTGGTGTTGTCGTTCGGGTTATTGAGCGGATCGTCATCCGGCAACAAGGTATAGCCATCTGGCAGGGTATCCAAATTGCCATAGGTGAGTCCCTCTTCGGAAACCGTGGTATTTGTTGCTGCCGTCAATGTTGCCGCATCATCGGTGCCGTTAATGGTGATGGTCAGATTTGCGCTGTCCGTGCCGCCGTCACCGTCGTTCAAGGTGTAGCTGAACACGTCGCTGAGTGGTGTACTGTCGGTATTCAGCGCCTGGACAGTCGTGTTGGCATCATCCAGCTCATAGGTATAGCTGCCGTCACCGCTGATGGTCAGTGTCCCGTAATCACCGATGATGGTCACATCAGTGGCTGCGTCACCCACGTTCGTACCGTCCACGGAAGCCACGAAGAAGTCGCCAAACAGGCTATCACCCGACGGATCGTTGTCGTCAATGCTGTCTGTGCCGCCACTGCTAGCTCCGGTGAGAACGTTACCAGTGACCTCGTTGTCCGTCACGATGTCATCAGCCAGTTCGGTGATCACATTATTGTCGGCAACCGCAATCGGACTGTCGTTGGTGCCGTTAACGGTGATGGTCAGATCAGCGCCGTCCGTGCCACCGTCACCATCGTTCATGATGTAGCTGAACACGTCGCTGAGCGGTGTACTGTCGGTATTCAGCGCCTGGACAGTCGTGTTGGCATCATCCAGCTCATAGGTATAGCTGCCGTCACCGCTGATGGTCAGCGTACCATAGTCACCGACGATGGTGACATCAGTGGCTCCGTCACCGACCGGAGTCCCATCGACAGATACCACGAAGAAATCGGCAAACAGGCTGTCACCGGACGGGTCGTTATCGTCAATGCTATCCGTGCCGCCACTGCTGGCTCCGGTGAGAACATTACCGGTCACCTCGTTGTCCGTGATGATATCATCGGCCAGCTCGGTGATGGTATTATTGTCCGCCACTGCGACCGGCGCATCGTTGACCGGAATCACCGTGATATACGCGGTCGCCTGGGCGGTGCCGCCAGCACCATCACTGATCTGATAGACGAAACTGTCGTTACCGTTGAAGTTGGCATCCGGCGTATAGGTGAAGGTGCCATCAGCGTTGAGAACCAAACTACCATTCGCCACATCGGTAAGCGGTGTGGTATTGACGGTCAGCGTATCCAGGTCCAGATCGTTGTCGTTGGCTAAGACCGTTGGATCAATGGTGCCATCAACCACCAATGCCACATCTTCATTGGTGCTGTAGAAGTCATCGGCAGCCACAGGCGCATCGTTTACTGGCACGACCGTAATGTAGGCGGTCGCTTGGGCGGTCCCGCCAGCACCGTCACTGATCTGATAGACGAAGCTGTCGTTACCGTTAAAGTTGGCATCCGGCGTATAGGTGAACGTGCCGTCGGCGTTCAGAGTCAACGTACCATTGGCCACATCGGTAAGCGGTGTGGTATTGACGGTCAACGTATCCAGATCCAGGTCATTGTCGTTAGCAAGTACCGTTGGATCGATGGTGCCATCGACGACCAGCGCCACATCCTCATTGGTGCTGTAAAAGTCATCAGCGGCAGCCGGAGCGTCGTTGACCGGAAGTACCGTGATATACGCGGTCGCTTGAGCTGTACCGCCAGCACCGTCACTGATCTGATAGACGAAGCTGTCGTTACCGTTAAAGTTGGCATCCGGCGTATAGGTGAAAGTGCCGTCGGCGTTCAGTGTCAACGTACCATTGGCCACATCGGTAAGCGGTGTCGTATTGACGGTCAACGTATCCAGATCCAGGTCATTGTCGTTGGCCAGCACCGTCGGATCAATGGTGCCATCGACAACCAGCGCCACATCCTCATTGGTGCTGTAGAAATCATCATCAGCCTCCGGCGCGTCATTAACTGGATTGACGGCAATATAGACTGTGGCCTGCGCGGTGCCACCCGCACCATCGCTGATCTGATAGACGAAGCTGTCATTACCGCTGAAGTTTTCGTCCGGCGTATAGGTGAAGGTACCGTCGGCATTCAGTGTCAACGAGCCGTTGGCCACATCGGTGATCGGTGTCGTGTTCACTGTCAAGGTATCCAGATCAATATCGTTGTCATTGGCCAGAATGGTCGGATCAATACTACCATCCACCTCCAGAGTAATATCTTCATCGGTTGTGTAGTAGTCATCCGCTGCCGCTGGCGCGTCATTGACTGGAATCACCGTAATATAGGCGGTCGCTTGAGCTGTACCGCCAGCGCCATCACTTACTTGATAAACGAAACTATCATTACCGTTAAAGTTAGCGTCCGGCGCATAAGTGAACGTGCCGTCGGCGTTTAGAGTCAGCGTACCGTTGGCCACATCGGTGATCGGTGTCGTGTTTACGGTCAACGTATCCAGATCCAGATCGTTATCGTTGGCTAAGACCGTTGGATCGATGGTCCCATCAACAACCAGCGCCACATCTTCATTGGTATTGTAGAAGTCATCAGCTGCAACCGGCGCATCATTCACCGGATTGACTGTGATGTAGGCGGTCGCTTGAGCCGTGCCACCGGCACCATCACTCACTTGATAAACGAAGCTGTCGTTACCGTTAAAGTTGGCGTCCGGCGTGTAGGTGAAGGTGCCGTCACCATTCAACGTCAGCGTGCCGTTACTGACGTCAGTGATCGGCGTCGTGTTCACGGTCAGCGTATCCAGGTCCAGATCGTTGTCATTGGCCAAGACCGCTGGATCGATGCTGCCATCGACGACCAGTGCCACATCTTCATCGGTGGCATAGAAGTCATCAGCAGCGACCGGCGCATCGTTCACCGCTGCAATCGTCACGGTCACCGTTGCGGTGTCTGTCCCACCCTGACCATCGGTGATGGTGTAAGTAAACGTATCACTTCCGTTGAAATTTTCGTTCGGGGTGTAGGTCACCGTGCCGTCTTCATTAATCTGCACCTGACCGTTCTGCCCTTGAGTGACATTTTCAACGCTTAACGTATCACCATCCAGATCGGTATCATTATTCAGCACCGGAATGATCACCGAGGTATCTTCGTCTGTGGTCGTTGCATCATTAACCGCATCAGGGGGATCATTGGCCGGTTCTACGGTGATATACACAGTGGCGGTGTCAGTTCCGCCCTGACCATCACTGATGGTATAGGTGAAGCTGTCGTCACCGTTATAGTTTTCGTTGGGGGTGTAGGTGACGCTGCCATTGTCATTGAGAGTCACCGTACCGTTTTGCGCCGAGCCCAGATCAATGATCGTCAACGGATCACCATCCGGATCACTATCGTTGGTCAACACGGGAATAACGGCGGTGGTGTCTTCCGCCATTGTAATGGTGTCATCGAGAGCATCGGGAGGATCATTTTCATCCAACACAATACTGGTATCTTCGAGTACGGTTTCCTGATTTTCCCCTAGAGAGGTCGGTCCTTGCACTCCAAGACGATCAACCCCCTCAATAACCTCACCAAAATCGGTACGATATTCACCCACGCCGCCACTGGTTAAAGTAGGGCCGGCCGCAGGAGCAAAATCGGTCTCCGCCGAAGCAAACACAATGGCATCGCCCGGCAACATTGTTCCATCACCAAGCACCAATGTCGGTGGGTTATCACCTGCCGAAGCCGTTGCGAAGTCTTCCAGCATCAATAGTGTTCCGTTGCCGAAATCAAGTTGTAGATCGCCACCGACAACACTCATTTGCACATCGTTCAAGTCAAATGCGACAGGAACCTCTTGCCCTGCTTGTACGGGAACCACAGCAACCGTCCCAGGTTCAGGGAGGGTGATCATTGATTCAGGCTGTGCCGCTTCAGGATTTGCTTGAACAGCAGCAGAAGGTTCCGCCGCCTGCGAAATCATCTCTTCATTGGTCGTGTTCAGTTTTAGTTCGTCAGCCATGACATCCTCCTGAACGTTTATAACGTTAACGTACTTGCATTTTAATTGATTACCATCTTTGTCATAAAGTATAGCATCAATCCAAAAAAACACCATCTCCCGTATACTTATGCCAAATTACGGGCAAAAAAATCCCCTGAGCATTTATGAAGAAATACTCAGGGGATGCAACTATCCAGAATTATTCTGACATTGCGACTTCGAAAAGCCGCGGCTGAATTTCTAAGGTTTCGTTAAGCTGACCGGCAAGAGCCCGTAACCGATAAGCAGCGATCACTTCATTGACACGGCTGGTCACCAATTGCCCCGAAGATTGATACAATTCGTTGCGCGCATCAAGCACATCCAGCAATGTCCGTTGCGAAACGCGGAATTGTTTCAAATAGCTGTCCAGGGTCTTATTGTTGTAATCAACGGCGTCATAATACGCCGCTTTGCTCTCCTGAGCAGCCTCATATTCCGCCCAAGTGTTGCGCGTTTCTTCCAAAACATCAAGAAGTTGATTGCTATGCTCTGACGAGGTTTGCGAGAACCGCGATGCTGCCGCCTTGCGTTCATAATAATCCGCTCCACCGTTCAGCAGATTCCAGCGTAGACGGACCATAGCCTGATGATTGCGCTCATAGGTCTGAGAACTTTCCACCTCTTCCTCGTAGCTGGTGCGCAGTTCCAAATGGGTTTTGGGATAAAATTTGGACCCAACCACAGCAACGCGCTGGTTGGCTTCGCGCATATTGGCCTTCAATGCCAACACTTTCGGATTACCACATTCGGTCAGCTCCAGAGCCTGCTCCAGAGTTGCAGGGGCAACTGCAGCAACCAACGTATTGAAGGTCGCTTCATCAAGGGGATGACCGACAACCCGCAGATAATTGGCTTGAGCTTGGCGCAAGTCACTCCGGGCGTTTGCCAGAGAAGCACGTGAGCGTGCCAGACGCCCCTGGGCCTGAACCACATCGGCGACACTTCCGGCACCGGCCTCCTGAAGTTCCTCAAGCATGCCGATAATATCCTCATGGTCTTTGACATTTTTCTCAGCCAGTTGCACCAACTCCTGCTGACGATAGACCTGCATGTGAGCAATGACAGCATCCAGAGCAATGGCTTCAGCATTATCCAGAACACGCTTCTGTGCAGAAGCGAATTTCTCTTTTTCAGCAGCAACCCGGCGTGACGTTTCCCCACCATCATAAAGAAGCTGAGTCAGTTGTAACGCCGCTTCACCACGGTCCTGAAACGTGTCATCATCACCACGAGCCCGGGTTATTTCGTCATCATGGGCTTCGGTTCCATAGCCCAGGGTCAGATCGAGACGTGGGAAATATCCGGAACGCACTTGATTGACCTGGTGACCGACAGCACGCTGGTTATGTTGAAGGATTTGTAGTTGTGGATTCGTTTTCAGAGCTGAACTGACACTTTCCTGCAACGTTGTTTCTGCACTGGCAGATGAAACAACGAATAAGAAAACGCCAATAAACAGCACGCCCAAACTCAATTGTTTTTTATTTCCCGTCAACATCTCATCCTCCCTTTAAAATAATGTAAAAACTTAAGATTATTTGTATTTTTCTTCTGACCTTCTACAATAAAAGTTAACAGGTTTCCGTGCCCTGCCAAGTCACGCCGTCAATAAAATCAATTTTCTCTTATGAGCAAAAGTTGGCAATAGGTAGAGCTTATGGCTGAAAAACAAATGAAGTTAAATAGTTCTGTTAATAAAGAGGACAAAATTCCTCATCGTTTTGATCAGGCAAACGTCGATACCACAGCGCCGATCTTGTTGAGCTTGTGCACATTATCCTCCATGCTCGGACAACCTCTGACTCTGGACGTGTTGACATCATCGCTGCCAACGGATCGACGAGCGCCATCCATCGCCGCCTGCTTGCGTGCTGCAGAGCAACAGGGATTGTCAGCACGCAGCTTTCACCGTCCGCAACTCAAAGCGTTATCCCGGCTGACGCTGCCCTGTCTGTTGTTGTTACATGACAACAATAGCTGCATTCTGACGGATCTGAATGGCGACGAGGCGACCATTATCCCTGCAGAACTGGATGGTCAACGTCGGACCTTGTCCCTAAAGGAGCTGCAACAGGACTATTCGGGCTATTGCATCTTTGCCCATGTCCGCTGCAAGATGGACAAGCGAGTGGGCGACAAGAAACAGGTTTCAACGCGCCAGTGGTTTTGGGGCACGATTCTGCGCTTCTGGCCGATCTACAAACATGTGCTGCTGGCCACAGCCGTCATCAACATCCTCGGCATTGCCGGACCGCTGTTCATCATGAATGTGTACGACCGGGTGGTTCCCAACAATGCGCTTGAAACGCTCTGGGTTCTGGCCCTGGGGGTCATGATTGCCTACATTTTTGATTTTATTCTTCGCAACCTGCGCGGCTACTTTGTTGACATCGCCGGGAAAAATGCCGACGTGCTGATTGCCAGCCAACTGATGCAGCAACTAACGGCGATTCGCATGGATCACAAACCCGACTCCACCGGCACCCTGGCCAACAACCTGCGCGAATTCGAAGCGCTGCGCGAATTTTTCAGTTCAACCACGCTTCTGGCGCTAATCGATATCCCGTTTATCGCGATCTTTATTGCTCTGATCGGTTACATCGGCGGACCTTTGGCCTGGGCTCCAGCGCTGGCGGTTCCTGTCGTCATCCTGATCGGCCTGCTGATCCAGGTGCCGTTTCGGCAAATGATTGATCAGGGCTATCGCGAATCGTCTCAGAAAAGTGCCCTACTGGTGGAGGCAATTTTCGGTCTGGAAACCATTAAAACCTCTTTGGCCCGTGGCCAGATTCAGCAACGCTGGGAAAAAGTGGTCGGCGCCAATGCCCGCACCAGCGCCAGAGTTAAATCGCTGGCCAATTTCTCGTTATCGTTCTCCATCTTTGCCACTCATGTGGTCAGTGTGCTGATCATCATTGGCGGAGTCTACCTGATCGGCGAAGGACGCATGACCCTTGGTGGCCTGATCGCCTGTAATATTCTGGTAGGACGGGCTCTGTCTCCCCTGGCTGCCGTTGCCGCCATGTTCACCCGTCTGCAACAAGCCCGCAGTGCGTTGGGCGCTCTGGACATGCTGATGAAAATCCCCAATGAATCCCCGGAAGATCAGCAGTTCATGCGCCAGCCACATCTGTCCAATTCTCTGGCGTTCGAAGAGATCCGCTTCGCCTATCCACAGGCGCAAACCATGGCGCTTCGTGACCTGACCCTGAAAATCCGTCCGGGAGAACGGGTGGGCATCATCGGCCGTACCGGTTGCGGTAAAAGCACTCTGGGCCGCCTTGCTCTGGGGCTGTACACGCCGGAGCAGGGCCAGATCAGTGTCGGCGGAATCGACATCCGCCAGTTACATGTGGCGGACCTGCGCAGCCGCATCGGCTACGTTTCCCAGGATAATTATCTGTTTTACGGCAGTATTCGCGACAACATCACCTTTGGTGCTCCCGAGGCGGATGATCAGGCAATTCTGCATGCTGCGCGCATCTCAGGTGTCAGTGATTTTATCCATCAACACCCGGCAGGCTTTGATTGTCCGGTCGGTGAACGGGGTTCCGCTCTGTCCGGTGGTCAACGTCAGGCCATCACCATTGCCCGGGCGCTGTTGACCAATCCGGACATTCTGATTTTTGACGAACCGACCAGCGCCATGGATAACGGCTCGGAACAACGCTTCTGTCAACGGTTGAAACCGGAGCTGTCGGGAAAAACTCTGTTATTATTTACCCATCGCTTCGGACTGCTGACCATGGTCGACCGTCTGATCGTCATGGATGGCGGCCGCATTGTTGCCGACGGCCCCAAACGCCATGTTCTTGAAGCGCTAAAAAAACAGCAGATTCACGCCACATCGGCTTAGGAGGGGCCTATGCGCCTTTTCAATAAGACACCACAAGAAAAACAACTGAGTGACTCTTTGGAATTTCTCGGCGAAGTGGATGCGGCAACCTACCGCACCGGTCATCGCTTCGCCTACCTGTTGTCCCTGATGATCTTTCTGTTGATGGTCATTTTCGTCCTGTGGGCCCACTTTACCGTGCTTGATGAAGTAACACGCGGTCAGGGCCAGGTGATCCCGTCACAACGGGTGCAGATTATCCAACACTTGGAAGGGGGGATCATTGAGCAGATTCTGGTGGAAGAGAACCAGATCATTGAAAAAGGGGACGTGCTGGTACGGATTCGCAACACCGTAGCCGCCAGCCAATACCGCGACGCCGCCAACACCGCCCTGGAACATGAAGCGGCCATTGCCCGACTGACCGCAGAGGCAGAGAACGGTCCTCTTGAATTTTCCCAACAAATCGAGCGTGATCATCCTGAGCTGGTCTCCGACCAACGGCAGATTTTTGAAGCACGGCAGGCTCAGATCGATCTCGAAATCAATGTGCTGGAATCGCAATACCAGCAGAAACAGCAGGAGATTCGCGAACTCTCCAGCCGCAAGAAAAAATTGCAACAGGGCTTAAGCCTGGCGCGCGAACAACTCGACATTGCCACGCCGCTGGTGGAGCAAGAGCTTTACCCGCGAGTCGACTACCTCAGCCTCAAGCGCGATGTGGCGAACATGCAGGGAGACCTCAACGTTGTCAATCTGACCATTCCGCGCATCCGTGAATCCGCCCGCGAGGCGCAGCGCCGTATCGACCAGCGCCGCGCCCAATACCACACTGAGGTGCTCAATGAGATCAGCAAACGACGCATGGAACTGATCTCTCTGCGCGAAGCGATCTCCGCTGGTGAAGACCGCGTTACCCGCACCGATGTCCGTTCACCGGTGCGAGGCACGGTCAAGCAACTGATTGTCAATACCGTCGGTGGGGTCATCCGCCCCGGCGAGCCGATTCTCGAAGTGGTTCCCCTTGACGACGCCCTGTTGGTGGAGGCTCAAATCCGCCCGGCCGACATCGCCTTTCTCTATCCCGGCCAGCCGGCAAAAATAAAACTGACCGCCTACGATTTTTCGATTTACGGGGGGCTGGATGGCTATGTCGAGCAAATCAGCGCCGACACCATCGTCAATGAACACCAAGAGAGCTTTTACCGGGTCAAGCTGCGCACCAAGGAAAAAGCCCTGACCTACAAAGGAACCCAATTGCCGATCATTCCCGGCATGACGGCTTCCGTGGATATTTTAACCGGCAAGAAGTCGGTCTTGAGTTATCTGCTCAAGCCGATTCTCAAAGCCAAACAGACGGCATTACGGGAGCGCTAAGCCTTGCCGGGATGGAATAACATACGTGCCCTGATCCTGTTGGGACTATTGCTGTCCACGGTCGGATGTTCGCCGGTACAGGCCTCGTCTCCGAAAACAACGGCCGCGGATAGACCACCACCGACAGGCGTATTCGACTCCTATGAGTTTCGCGGCACACTGACCGCTTTGAAAAACTGGCAACGTGTTTTACCCCTTGGCGACGATGAGATGAACCGGTTCAGCTCGCCGCAACAGGACACCGGCATCCGTGCCGCCCGCGAATGGCAGCAAGTGGTCACCCAACTGACCGATGCACCACTGATGGAGCAGTTGAAAACCGTCAACCGTTTTTTCAACCGCTGGCCCTATCGTCTGGATCGCGAGGTCTGGCAAAAAAAGGACTACTGGGCGACCCCGCTGGAGTTTTTACGCCACTCCGGCGACTGTGAGGATTACGCTATCTGTAAATATTTTGCCCTGCGGCACCTCGGTGTGGCCCCTGACCGGATGCGCATCGTCATTCTTCACGACACCATCCGGACCATTACCCACGCGGTGCTGGCCGTTTACACACAAAACGACATCCTGATACTGGACAATCTTTCTGATCCGGTGTTTTCACACCACCGCTATCAGCACTATCTGCCTCAGTATTCAGTCAATGAAAACACGCGCTGGATCCATATCAAGCCACGCTCTACGGCCTTGCCAACGCGTACTGACACAGGAGAATAACCATGGTCACAACACCATTTTTAAGTCCGCCACCACAGACCCGGCTGCTGATGTCCCGACGCAGAACCCTGTTGCTGGCCATTGTCGTGATCACGGCCATTGCCATCGGCACCATCATCGGCTCCTCGTGGAGCATTCGTGATAAGGAGCGGCAGACAGAACGTTCCCTGGAGCAGCGCCTGTCCCTGCTGGCGACCAGCCATGCCCAGGTGATCGACACCTGGCTTGAGGGGCTGATTCGCCAAGGCGACCGCATTGTCAATTCAGACCTGTTCCGGCTCTACGCAACCGAAGTGGATCTGATCGAAGAGGATATCTCCGCCCTGATCACTCCCGAATGGACCCCAACCACTGACGATGAAGCTGCAGCATTGCGCGCCCAACTTCCTGAACTGCAAAATATTTTCATCGAATTCAGTCATTATGCCGGTTTTCTGTCCGGACGCCTGGTCCATCCCAATGGTCAGGCCTACCTGTCCACAGACAGCGGCATCAGCCATCTGTCCGAACAACAGAAGGCTTTGTCCCAGCAGGTTTTAAATTCGGCAACAGCGCAATTTTCCGCCCTGCAGGCCACCTCGGCCGGACTGATCATTGACATGGCCCTGCCGCTGTTTTCTCTCGACAGTGACGAGAAGCAAAGCACTGTCGTGGCCGTTCTCATTCTGACCAAAGTCGTCACGGAGAAAATCAATCAGCTGCTGTCGGCATCACCGCTGATCGAGCAGGGGGAACGGGTTCACCTGCTGCAAAGTACCAACAAGGGTCTGGCGGTCGTCACGCCATGGATGCCGGAACAGATCGCGCCACTCAATGGCCTTTCGCCGCAAATCATCGACAACACACTGCCCTTTGCGGTTCGTCCCGGCCTGCAGAGCGGCAACAAGGTTTACTCTCTGGCCATCCCGTTACAACGGTTGCCTTGGTGGATTGTCGAGGAAGTGGAATACACGGCAGCACGCGCCAGTCTGAGTCGTCATGCCCGAACAGCCTGGAGCATTTCCGCTCTGCTTATGGGTGTTTTTTCGCTGGGTTTTGGGATTTTGTGGTTTCAGCAGATTGGTCTGAAAAACCGCGAAACTGCCCGCCATTTTAAATCTCTGGCCGAACAGATTGATAAACAACGCCAACTGCTTAACAACATCAATGACAACATTGACGACTTTATCTGCCTCAAAGACATTCGCGGCCTTTATCAGTATGCCAATCCGGCCATGGTCAAGGCATTGGGACGTGAACTAACGGAGATTCTTGATCGCGACGATTGTGCCGTTTTCGGTTTTGATACCGCCAAACGCCTGGAAAAGCTTGACCAGCAGGTGGTGGCTGAAGCCAAGCCCATCAGTGTTCAGGAGACCCTTTACCTGCAATCTCAACCGGCCCATGTGCTGATCTCTAAAGCGCCTCTTTTTGAGAAATCGGATCAGCTCGGCGGGATTATCACAGTGATGAGTGACATTACTGAGCTGGTGGAAAGCCAGAAACGTCACGAACGCGCCATCCGCCGAACCGTTGAAGCTCTGGTCAGTGCCATTGAACTCAACGACACCTATCTGGCAGGTCACAGCCAACGCTTGCGCCAACTCAGCAAGGAAGTGATGAAACAGCTCGGCGGCAACAAGCAGCAGGTGGCCACGGTTGAAATGGCGGCCAACTTGTCACAGATTGGCAAAATGTTCATCGACAAAAACCTGATTGCCGCCCAACGGCCGCTGAGCGACGAGGAGCGTCATGAAGTCGAGCAGCATGTCGAGCATTCCGCCCGCATCCTGCGCCCGATACCGTTTGAGTTGCCAGTGCCGGAAACCATCTACCAGATCAATGAACATCTCGACGGCAGTGGCTACCCGAAAGGGTTACAGGGTGACGAAATTCTGTTCACCGCACGTGTTCTGAGCGTCATCAACAGCTTCTGTGCCATGGTGGAACCGCGGGCGCATCGCACCGGGAAAAGTATCGCCGAGGCTCTAAACGAGCTGGAAAACCTGCCACAGCATTATGAAGCCAGTGTTGTCACGGCATTGCGCGACGTGATCGAATCACCGGCCGGAGACAAGATTCTCCAGCGCCAGGAGGATGCGTAATGCGGTGACTAAACACCAGCAGCCGGCCCTCTGGCCCCCGACTAACAGGATGTTGAGAAAATCCCGTCCGGGGATTTCCCAACGACGCAAGCCGAAAATCCGATTTCCGTCTTGCTCACAAAATCAAGGACTTGAAAACCTGTCCTTGATTTTGATCGCCCGTCCATAGGCTCCACAGGCTGTTTTTCAACAGCCTGCTAAAGGAACGGAGTAAACAGGCGGAAAAAGTTGTCGCGCATTTTTTGCCAGACCGGACGCCCATCCATCTCGTCGAGGCTGATGGCTTGGGATTTGGCCACAGTGGTGTCGAAATGGTGACGCATCTCGGCATTGAAACTTTTATCGTACACTTCAAGGTTGAATTCAAAATTGAGGCGCTGACTGCGCGGATCCATATTGGCTGAGCCGATCAGGGCATAGTGATCGTCCATCAACAGCAATTTACTGTGGGCAAATGGAGGTGGCTGGTAATAAATCTTAACGCCGTATTCGAGCAGTTCCCAGAAGGCACCGCGACTCGCCCAGTGGACATAAGGCAGGTTATTTCTTACCGGCAGGACAATCTCGACATTGACGCCACGCAAGGCGGCGCTGTTCATGGCGGTGACCATGGAACGATCGGGAATAAAGTAGGGCGTCATGATCGAAACCCGCTTGCGCGCACAATTTAGCGCACCAACAACAATCCACACCAGCTTTTCATAGTCTTCGTTCGGTCCGGCGCTGATCCCTCGACACAAGCTGTCCGGGCCGCCAAGACAGGGTGGAGTGGGGTCGAGCTCAAACGGCCTGCCACCGGCAAACTGCCAGTCCTCCTGAAACACTTCCAGCATCTGCCGAACCACCGGGCCTTCCACTTTAAAGTGAATATCGACAACCCGCTCACGTGGTCGTACATCATGGCGTTTTTTCTGTACCAGATGCCGTTGGCTGATGTTCATGCCGCCGGCAAAGCCGACCCTGCCATCAACAATCAGCAATTTACGGTGATTGCGCAAATTAAGGTGCATTCCGCGTCGAAACAGTGACAACGGCAGAAAGCGCACCACCTGCACCGGGGTCTTGTCAAACAGAGTATGCACCCGTGGCCAGGAATAACACTCGCCGAGGCCATCCACCAGGACCCGCACGGCAACGCCCGCTTCCGCTCGTTCAATCAGCGCCTGGACAAACTCACGCCCACAAAATTGGGTGTCAAAAATATAGCTGGACAGATCGATACTGCGCTCGGCGGCACGAATCGATTTGAGCATAACCGGGTAGGCCTGCTCGCCGTTGTATAGCGGCACCACCCGGTTGCCGCCAACAAGCGGGCGCCGCGTTACAGCATCGGCCAGGTGGCGTTGCAACTGATAGTTCTGGGTATGAAACGGGGTGCGCAGCACAACACTCTTCTCGCACGGCGCTTCCTCTTCGGCAACATAGATCCCTTCGCCACGCCGCTGCCAGCGCAATGCCCGCGTGCGGATGCGATTGACCCCCATCAGCCAGTAGAGCACCACACCGACTCCGGGCAGCGCCAGACAGACAATGATCCAGGCCAGCGCCGCACGCGGATCGCGCTTGTTGAGCAAGGCGTGAACCGCAACCACGAATGACAGCAGGTTCACGATCACGATGCCCACAGAAAATCCGTTCATAACCCCTCGTTCCGCCTAACGCAGCCGGGTTGCGCAGCGTGGGCAGCTCAACATACTGGTGGACGTCACCGGATGGCCACAGGTTGGGCAGGTGAACCAGTACTGGCAATAACGGCACTGATTGTCCGACAGCCCCTGCTTTTTTTTGCATTTCGGACAGCGGCGATACATTTTGCGTCGCACGATATAATCTTCAAACAACAAGCCACAGCGCGGACAGTTATCGCGCGCTTGAGACATTTCAGCACCACATTGCGGATTGGGACAGACAAACACCCGCTTGCAGTTGCGGCACCAGTATTTCCCCTTTTGCGGTTCATGACATTCAGGACATTTCTCCATGCAACCTCCCATCTGTTACCAACCTGAGCATTTTTACCTGGAAACTCCGGCAACAGTCTTAACTATAACAAATCACATCGCAGTCATACAGTGGCCCTTTTTTACAGGTTAAAAACACAGCAATAATAGAATTAACATTCGCATAACATTCCAATAAAAAATGCTTTTTTTGCCGTTTGGCGGTAGAAAACAATGGCCATTCGGTATATGGTGACAACTTTGATGAAATGATGTTTACAAGGAGTTTCCGATTATGCATTCTCGTAAAATCCTCATCGTTGGTGGTGTTGCAGCGGGTATGAAAACCGCTTGTCGTCTACGTCGCCTTGATGCCGATGCTGAAATTACCGTCATTGATCGAACCAAAAACATCTCTTACGGCGCCTGTCCATTACCCTATTATATTGAAGGTCTCTATGACGACCTGATGGAGGTCCGCAAAACACCTGTCGGTGTCCTGCGTGACGAGACGTTTTTTGCCAATGTCAAAGGATTCACCACGCTAACCCGTAGCGAAGCAACAGCCATTGATCGCGATGCCAAAACGGTCACCATCCGCTCTCTTGACGAGGATCGTGTCCAAACCCTCAGCTATGACACCTTAGTGATGGCGACAGGGAATACACCGATAGTTCCTCCGGTTCCCGGTCACGATCTGGACGGTGTTCTTCCGCTCAAGACCATGGAACACGCCGAACAACTTGACGCACTGGCCGACACCGCCAAAAATGCCGTGGTGGTCGGTGGCGGTCTGATTGGTTTGGAAGTGGCAGAAGCCCTCACCAAACGCGGGATCAACGTCACTCTGCTGGAGATGAAGGATCAGGTGATGGCCACGGCCCTTGATTTCAGCAGCGCG
This sequence comes from Desulfuromonas acetoxidans DSM 684, assembly GCF_000167355.1. Taxonomy (NCBI): domain Bacteria; kingdom Pseudomonadati; phylum Thermodesulfobacteriota; class Desulfuromonadia; order Desulfuromonadales; family Desulfuromonadaceae; genus Desulfuromonas; species Desulfuromonas acetoxidans. The sequence continues at coordinate 148,724 of NZ_AAEW02000009.1, read as the reverse complement.
GCCATTGTCCATCGGGAACTGCGTAAAAACGGCGTCAACCTGCGCCTGGCGGAACCGCTGCTGCGCATCGAAGGACAGGACCGCGTTGAAAAAGTGATCACTGAGCAGGGGGAATACCCGGCTGACATGGTGATTATGGCTATTGGCGTGCGGCCGGTTACGGAGCTGGCCAAGGATGCCGGTATCGAACTGGGAACAACCGGCGCCATTGCCGTTAACGACCAGATGCAGACCAACGATCCCGCCATCTATGCCGTTGGTGACTGTGTCGAGTCCATTGACCAATTGACCGGTAAGCCCGTCTATGTCCCACTCGGTTCCACAGCCAATAAACACGGCCGCGTTGCCGCCAACGTAATCGCCGGTCAAGCAGATCGCTTTCCCGGTATTCTCGGCAGCCTGGTGGTTAAAGTTTTTGATCTGAATGTTGCCCGCACCGGTCTCAGCGCTGAAGATGCCCGCCTTAACGGCTACGACTCCGTCAGCCTGATTGCCACCTCACCGGATATCGCCCATCTGTATCCCGGCAACAAACCGATCATTATCAAGCTGATCGCCGACCGGCAAACTCGCAAACTGCTCGGTGCCCAGATCGTCGGCCCGGGTGTGGTTGATAAACGCCTCGATGTCGTTGCCTCAGCCGTGACCATGGGCGCTACGGTCGACCAACTCGCCCAGTTTGATCTGTGTTACGCACCGCCGTTCGCCAATGCGATGGATGCTCTGATTCAGGCGGCCAATGCCATGCGTAACAAGCTCGACGGCCTGGCTGACAGCATGAGTCCTTGTGAAGCGGTTGACCTTGTCAACAGCGGTGAGCCTGTCATCCTTCTGGATGTCCGCTCTCCTGCTGAATACGAGGAGATCCGTATTCCAGGTGCCACGCTGGTGCCGCTCGGAGCGCTGCGCAAACGTCTTGACGAGCTTCCCAAGGATCAGTTGATTATTCCATTTTGCAAGCTGAGCCTGCGCGGCTTCGAAGCGCAGATTATTCTGCAACAGGCCGGTTTTACCAATGTCCGCTACATGGAAGGCGGCGTCCTTGCCTGGCCTTATGAATTCGAATAATTTTGGTTAAGATCATCCTTCCAAGCCGAGGCCTACGCCTCGGCTTTTTTATTTCCCCGCCTGATAGGCTTCGATTAAATAATCAGTAATTCCAATTGGACATATCAAATCATCTGATTTAGTTTGGACTCGCTAATCGTTCATCTCCTGCCAAGGATCTGCATATGATTAACGACGACCAACTTCTCAATGAACTGCCTACAGAAAAACAGCAGTTGATCAAAAAATTCAAGCTGGTTCCCAAACAGGTCGACAACAAGATCTACTGGGTACGCTGCTTTGCTAATCGTCCCGACCATCCTTATGCGACGCATCGCGCTTTTCGTCGCTGCCACATCCTTGAGCTGGTCTTCTCTTTCTACGATCTATGCGTTGCCAAAATGACCTATTTCCGCCAAAACCTGCACCTTTACACGCCGTGCAAGCAGGACTACCGCAGTGGAAAACTCACCCCCTGCGATCTGTGGGACATGGAGTTTTTGCGCATGAACAGCACCGGCATTGCCATCGACTTACGCAACCTCGCTGAAATCAGCGAAATTGAGGTATTCCGCACTATGTGCCGCTGGCTCGAAGACCAGCAGCGGCCACCGCTACGTATGGTCCAGTCCCACAGCGCGCATTAAGACCATTCCTGACCTGCCCATAAAAAAAGGGCGCTTCAAAAATGAAGAACCCTTTTTCAGTAATCCGGAAAAATGGGAAATTAGTACCAGTAACTCAAACGCAGCACCCCATAGCGATAGGTCAGGTCCTGGTCTTTAAACTCCTGCTCGGGAAAATAAAAATCGAGGTCAACCTGATAAGCCCCTTCGCGCCAATGGACACCGCAACTCAGAGTATTCACACCCCGTTCCGGCTCAACACTGTAATCTCTGCTGCTCACCCCTTCGAGAAACACGTTCTTATCAACGATTTTGCGCTCTCCATACAGGGTAAAATAGACTGATTTTGGCGCATTTGGTTCGGGCGTCGCCGAGAGTTCAGGGAGGTGATAGCCAAAGCGCACTCCGACTCCCGCACTGAGATCAACAAGGATATTGCCCCCCTGGCCTTCCAGCATGGTGATCAGATCCAGGCCATAACCTGCAGGTGTCCTGAGCAGAGGCTGTTGCCACAGCAGTTCAACACCGACAATCCAGCCCCAGCGCTCGGAAACCTGGCTGTCCCAGCCTTCATACTCATCAAAACCGAGAACCTGATGCGCCACATCCTGAAACTCTTCGCCCAAGGCCCGCTCTCCGGTGGTACCGAAACTGACGCTGGTGGTCATCAGAACCACTGGGCAGAGCTGATAGCGATAATCGCCGCGGGCATATAACCAGGCTGCGTAGGGGTGCTGTCCGGGAGGAGGCATCTCGCTGTTATCACGGTCCGGCGTATAGATATCCTGGCCGATCCGTACTGTAAATGGTGACGCCTGGGGAGTGAAAGCAATATCCCAACCACTGGTATAACCACGATCCTGATCAAAGAAGCTATCGTTGGCAATACCAAGACTCCACAACGACGGTGCGCTTTCTTGCGCTACCGCTGGTGACACGGCCACAATCACACTAAAACAGAATAGGACACCGAGAAGCAACAGACGAGCGGGCATGCAACCTCCTGACAACAGTTAGAATAAGATGATGAATGCACATTCTAACTGAAAAATTGGTTGCATGCACGGCTGTTTGTTATTTACACAAGATCGAGATAAGAGCGCAAATATCGGCCGGTATGGGAGTGGCTGTTAAGCGCCACCTGTTCCGGCGTGCCGCTGGCAACAATCATCCCGCCGCCACTGCCCCCTTCGGGGCCGAGATCGATAACATGGTCGGCGGTTTTGATCACATCAAGGTTGTGCTCAATGATAATCACGGTGTTGCCGGTGTCCACTAACCGGTGCAATACCTCCATCAACTTGCGCACATCGTCAAAGTGAAGACCGGTGGTCGGCTCATCGAGAATATAAATAGTGCGCCCGGTGGCCCGTTTTCCGAGCTCCTTGGCCAACTTAACCCGCTGTGCCTCGCCCCCGGACAGGGTGGTGGCGCTTTGGCCCAGCTTGATGTAGCCGAGGCCGACATCGCGGATCGTCTGCAGTTTGTTGTGAATACGCGGAATGTTTTCGAGAAACTTGCTGGCCTGATTGACCGTCATGTCGAGAATATCGGCGATGCTTTTGCCCTTGTAATGCACCTGCAGGGTCTCACGGTTGTAGCGCGCACCACCGCACACTTCGCACTGCACATAGACATCGGGTAAAAAGTGCATCTCAATTTTCAGCACACCATCGCCGTTACACGCCTCGCAGCGGCCGCCCTTGACATTGAACGAAAAACGTCCCGGCTTGTAGCCGCGAATTTTAGCTTCCGGCAATTGGGCAAACAGCTCACGAATATCGCTGAACACGCCGGTGTAGGTGGCCGGGTTGGAGCGTGGCGTACGGCCGATGGGGGACTGATCGATATCCACCACTTTATCCAGGTGCTCCAGACCACTGATCCCCTTGAGCTTACCGGACTTCTCGCGGCTGCGGTTAAGGTGCTGGGCAAGACTGCGATACAGGGTATCGATCACCAACGTTGACTTGCCAGAGCCGGACACACCGGTGACACAGGTCATAACGCCGAGAGGAAAGCGGGCATCGACTTGTTGCAGATTGTTGGCCTCGGCCCCAAGAACCTCCAGCCAACGCTCAGCCGTCCGCCGCTGTGACGGCACTGGCACCTCCAACTCGCCACTGAGATAGCGGCCGGTAAGCGACTTGGGGTCTGCGACAATCTCTTTTGGCGTGCCTTCAGAAACCACTTCGCCACCATGGACACCGGCGGCCGGTCCCATGTCGAGGACATAATCCGCTTCGAGAATCGTCTCTTCGTCGTGCTCTACCACCAGCACCGTGTTGCCCAGATCGCGTAAGTGAACCAGGGTTTCCAGCAAACGGCGATTATCGCGCTGATGCAGACCAATGGACGGTTCGTCGAGGATGTACAGCACGCCCATCAATGACGAACCAATCTGAGTGGCCAGACGGATGCGCTGTCCTTCGCCACCGGACAGGGTACCTGCGGCACGATTCAAGGTCAGATAATCGAGACCAACCTGCACCAGAAAACCAAGCCGTTCTCGGATCTCTTTGAGAATCCGTTGGCCGATCTCGGCATCCTTGCTGCTCAATTGCAGGTTGTTGAAAAAGTCCAGCGCCCCGGCCACCGACAGCTCACACAGCTCATAGATGCTTTTATCGTCAACCTTGACATGCAGCGACTCCGGGCGCAGGCGTGCGCCGTGGCAACTGGGGCAGGGCATGATGTCCATGTACTGCTCCAGCTTTTCGCGCATGGTATCGCTGTCACTATCGCGATAACGGCGCTCGAGGTTAGGGACCACCCCCTCAAACACCTTGTGATAAAAATGACGCCGTTCGCCCTGATCATAGTAAAAGCGGATCTCTTCATCGCCGGAGCCGTACATCAGAATCTTACGAATCCGTTCCGACAGATCGCGATACGGCGTGTTGGTGTCAAAACCGTAATGGTCGGCCAGCGATTCGAGCAGTTGCTGATAATAGAACCCCTTGCGCGTCACCCATGGGGCAATAGCACCCTCACGCAGGGTCAGATCGGCATGGGGCACCACCTGGTCCGGATCAAAATAATTACGTGTCCCCAGGCCGGAACAGTCCGGGCAGGCGCCGTGGGGATTGTTAAACGAAAACATGCGCGGCTCCACCTCGGCATACGAGATGCCGCAATCGATACAGGCATGTTTTTCCGAAAACTGATGACAGGCTCCATCGACATCCTGCACCATGACCAGACCATCACCAAGACGCAAAGCGGTTTCCAGCGAGTCGGCCAGACGGCTTTCAATCCCCTCCTTGACGATCAGGCGGTCAACGACCACCTCAATGGTGTGCTTCTTTTTCTTGTCCAGCTCCGGGGTCTCGGCCAGCTCATAAAGCGCGCCGTCGATGCGTACCCGGACAAAGCCATCCGCTTGCAACTGCTGTAACTCTTTACGGTATTCCCCTTTTCGCCCCTTGACCAGCGGTGCCAGAATCAGCAACTTGGTACGCTCGGGAAAACTCATCACCTGATCGACCATCTGTTGCACACTCTGGGCGGCAATCTCGCGGCCACAGTGATGGCAGAACACCTTGCCGATACGGGCAAACAGCAGGCGCAGATAATCGTAAATCTCGGTCACCGTGCCCACAGTGGAGCGGGGATTTTTTGACGTGGTTTTCTGTTCAATGGAGATGGCCGGCGACAACCCGTCGATGCTGTCGACATCGGGCTTTTCCATCTGCTCAAGAAACTGGCGGGCATAGGCCGACAGACTCTCAACATAGCGTCGCTGCCCTTCGGCGTAGATGGTGTCAAAAGCCAGGGTCGACTTGCCCGAGCCGGACACCCCGGTCACCACCACCAGTTTGTCGCGAGGGATCTCGACGTCGATATCTTTCAGATTGTGCTCACGGGCACCTTTGACAATGATTTTATCGATCATAACCGTTCTCTTTCACAACCCTGGAGGGCCGTTCTTTACGTAAGGCTATTTTCTTCGGCACGGTGATGCATAGCGACGGCGGTGCGAAGCGCCGCCACCAGACTCTCGCAACTGGCCCGGCCGGTTCCGGCCAGATCATAGGCCGTACCGTGATCCACGGAAGTGCGAATAATCGGCAGCCCCAGCGTAACATTAACGCCATCGTCAAAATGGAGCAGCTTCAACGGAATCAGCCCTTGGTCGTGGTACATGCACACCACGGCGTCATACGCGCCCTGCACGGCAAAGTGAAACAGGGTGTCGGCACTGTGCGGCCCGGACACATCCATCCCGGCCTGACGCGCCCGCTCAATGGCCGGAGCGATCAGCCGCTGTTCCTCGTCACCAAACAAGCCACCTTCACCGGCGTGGGGATTGAGAGCCAGCACAGCGATACGCGGTGCGTCGGACGTAAAATAACGGCGAAATGCCGCATCCGTCACCCGCAGGGTCGCATCAATCTCTTCGACGGTAACCGCCTGCGGCACATCGCGTAATGCCAGATGAGTGGTGACCAGACACACCTTGAGGCGCTCGCCACCGAGCATCATCACCACCTTATCGACACCGCAGCGTTCAGCCAGCAATTCGGTATGGCCGGGAAAGTTGCAACCGGCGGCACGGATCGCCTCTTTTTGAATCGGCGCAGTGACCATGGCGGCAGCCCGGCCCATGCGACACTGTTCGCAGGCCCACTCAATATAGTCGAGCATCGCCTCACCACATTCAGCCTGAATCTCACCGAACGGAACATCTGCCGGATCGAGAATCGACAACGGTTTGACACGTAAACGCCGACCTTGGTGAATCAATACCGCTTCGCCCTGTTGGCCGACTTCAAACGCCACCTCGCACTTAAGCACCCGTGCGGCGCGGTGCAAAATCGCCACATCTCCGGCAATTACCAGCGGCATGTCAAAAGCGTCTAGAGCCCCGGTAATCCAGGCTTTAATAATAATTTCCGGGCCAATGCCGGCGGGATCCCCCATGGTAACGATGACGGGTGCGTCCATGATCTCTCTTTTGGTTTGCAAGATAATTATTACCTAAATTGTTATTTATTGTATGCGGATTTAACCATCTATTCCAGTCTTTTTTCATTCCGGTGCAGAACCCCATGAGATAAAAATCACGCGGAACAGCCGAGCTTATCAGATAAACGTTCTTTTGTCGCCTTGGATGGAGTATGGCAGAGAATCATGACTAAGAATGACGCATCACGCGCTTATAATCGCCTGTCATTCATGTTGCCTGCCGGGCCAAAACCCAGCGGTCTTGACTTTGAGCTTGATCTTCAGTGGTTCATGTAACAAATCTGATTGCTCTGGCGAGTTTCATCCGTTCACATCGCTTGGTACCCACGTGACGCAGGCTTCCACGCCTGCAAAAAAGGTTTATCACAGTAAATGTGGAGCGAATTCAAATCGAAAACAACGCCAAAAATCAAATCGTCATTTCGAGAAATCACCAGATGTAACCAATCTTTTCCTCTCGACAAAAGATGTAGGTCGAGCGATGATTGAATGGTGTTTCTGACTGTGCATTGCAGTCTGAGTCAGGCTTTTTAAAATGATGCCGACGTTTAAAAAACCTGACAAACGCACTGGAACAACATAGGAATCTGACTTCATTCATCACACGATTGTAGCGCTATCAGGACAACTTAGATGACAAGGGGAAGCCATGATCAATGACCTGCTGGGACAACTGGTTGAGGGTCTTGACCATTTTCACCACCTGTGGCAAAGACAGCTGGAGCAGTTCGACTCTATCGAATCACCCTTTTCCGACGACGACTGGCGCAAAGGTTTTTTGCTTCTGGTTGCGACATTGGAAAAGCTCGATGTCAATCCGGCATGTGAGTTATCTCCCAACGACCCAGCGGTGTCTTACTTTATAAACGCCAGCAAATATCAGCGTAGTCGGGGGATATCAGTTCCCCAGAGCCTTATCGTATTTAAGGGGATGTGGACGGCGATGGAACAGTTGATTGTGCAAAGTGTCGCTGCGGAGTCAACGAAACAGCAAATCATCCTGCGCCTTCACCGTCTCACCCAAACGATTGAAACAAGACTTCTCAAGGATTGGCACCACCGTGGAAATGACGAGGCTCTGGCTGATCTTGAACAAACCAATCGTCAGCTGGCTCGCGAAACAGCCACGTACGAAAACATTTTTAAAGCGACGAGCAACCTGGTCTTGATCACAGACCAGCAAGGCATCGTCACCGACGCAAACCCGGAAGCACGTGTGTTTTATTCAGGCCACCCTCTTCTGGGAGAATTTTGTGCATCTTTGTTCGATCAAACGATCTCTGACCTTGACCAGTTTCTTACCCGATTCCCTCCACATCAACCACATGAACTGACATTACAACGCGATCAATATCATCAGGTGTTCAACCTGCAAATTCTTCCGATTGGGCACACAAGTCTGACCGACCAGGGCTTGATGCTGTTATTGAACGATATTACCTGCATGGTTGACCATCGCCAACTGTTAGAACAACGCGTTGCAGAACGCACACAGGCTCTGACGCGATCAGAAAAAATGCTTGATGCGATATTTCAGTCGGTAGGCAAAGGAATCCTGCTAATTGACAGTGATCGGGAAATCATCAAAGCCAACCAACAAGCCAGCGAGATGTATGGGATCCCCCTTGAAGTCCTCATCGGCACAGCATTCTGCACGCTGACAGACCCTGATGGTTGTCTCACTCTGATGGCACTGAGTGAAAATCTACTGGAAGGGCAACGGCGTAGCGCCGAAGTGACCAGTCTCTATGTTAATGGGACGACCTTTCCCAGTGAAATCACAATGACGCGTATGGATCTGCAAGGGCAGCGTTTCTGGCCTGTCATCATACGTGACATCACAGAACAGCGTGCCCTGGAAAATGGGCTGCGTGAAGAGAAGCTGCAATCGGAGGAGATGAATGTCACGTTACGCAACGTGTTGAAAAGCATCGAAAGTGACCGTCGTGAATTTGAACAAAATCTGACAAATCGAATCCGTACCGAACTTGTTCCAGGACTGGAAAGGATCAGAAGAAATCTTGAAGATGAGATGGTTGACCAATATTTTGACCTGCTCAAAGCGCAACTGGTCGCATTGACAACCGGGTTTGAGCATTCTTTGGATGCCGGCCTGATGAAATTGAGCAAAAGTGAGCTAAAAATCTGCCGATTTATCAAAGCCGGTTTAAGTAGTAAGGAGATCTGCGAAGCCATGAACTTGTCTTTTGAAACCATTCAGACCCATCGCAAAAATATTCGAAAAAAGCTGGACCTTCGTGGTAAAGAGATCAATCTCCACAGTTATCTGACAAGCCGAAATTGTGAACTGGGAGGTTCTGATGACTGACTCTGGCCCAGATCGGTGTAACTCCATGACATATGATGATCAGCCGTGGGATCAGGAATACGATGTTGTCGTTATCGGTTCCGGTTTTGCCGGTTTGGCGGCTGCGATCGAGGCCGCCCAGACCGGAGCACGTACCGTGGTACTCGAAAAAATGCGTATCCCAGGTGGGAACTCTGCAATCAGCGGTGGCCTGATTGCTGTAGCCGGTTCCCCTTTGCAGCACCATAAAGGGATAGAAGACAGCCCTGAACTGATGTTTAACGATATGCTCAAAGCAGGAATGGGTTTAAATCACCCTGAATTGGCCCGCTTGGTTGCGGAACAATCCGGTGACGTGCTGCGTTGGACCATTGAAAAATTAGGTGTTGAGTACCAGGACAGTTTGAACCACCTTGGCGGACATAGTGTCCCTCGAACGTACATTACCGCGACCAGCACGGGTTCGGGAATTATCCAACCATTACTCGCCGAGTGCCATAAGATGGCGATTCCGGTACAGATGAAATCACAACTCACGCGCCTGATCACCGATCAGCGCGGCCACATTCAAGGCGTTGAAATACGCGATAATTATCTGTTTCCCAACAGCGATTCAGGGAACGTACAACGACTCCGTGCTCATCGAGGGGTCGTTCTCGCCACCGGCGGTTTCAGTCGCGATATCCTTTTGCGCACAAGTCAAGACCCACGGCTGGGAGAAAATATCGATAGCACCAATCACGTCGGTGCTACCGGCGAAGGCTTGAGCAGTGCGCTACAGGTCGGTGCCATCCCCGTCCACTTGTCATGGATACAACTTGGCCCCTGGGCTTCACTTGATGAAAAAGGCTGGGGTGTCGGTTCAATGTTCACGCTGCTGGCAGGGTTTCCGTACGGAATCATGGTCGACTCCAGCAGCGGTAAACGTTTTGTCAACGAACTGTCCGACCGAAAACTTCGCACCGATGCCATGTTGATGAAAAACATTACACCTGTCGCAATCGTTGACAGCGAAGGGGTCAAAAATGCCAGCACCCTCGATAAATGCCTGAAGCGCGGAGTCGTTAAAAAATTCAACTCCCTTGAGGAGTTAGCGGCATTTTATACGATTCCACTACCACAGCTGCATCAGACTCTGGAACGTTATAACTTATCTTTATCCCATGGCCGTGACATCGAATTTGGAAAGCCGTTGGTGAAGGACCTTAAGCCGATTGCAAAACCTCCTTTTTACGCAATCCGACTTTTGCCGAAAGTGCATCATTGTATGGGCGGGATTCAGATCAACAGCCATGCCCAAGTGCTTTCAATCCACGACCACCAGCCTATTCCCGGCCTTTTTGCGGCGGGTGAAGTGACCGGTGGCATTCACGGCGCCAGTCGGCTCGGCAGCAATGCGATTGTCGATTGTCTGGTGTTCGGTCGTATTGCAGGAAAAAACGCCGGGGCTGCACGCAGTGACGCTGCCATGAAACCGTGTTGAGTCACCACTACGGGACAGGAATGATCACGCGCAGCCCACCCGATTGAAGGGGAGGGCTGTGCAGCCCCGCCATACAACCAAACCTCCTTTTACCCCATTCCACAAACCTGCACCAGGATCACGCTCATCTGATCATTTTACGCAAGAAAACGAACATTTCCCCTCTATCGGGTAGTCATTTATACCCGACAAAACCCCGATAACTGACCTACCGACACACCACATTGCCTGCTAACTTTTACGCCAAAGCACACCAGCCAAAAATCAGCACATAACAAAAATCTGGTCAGCGGTACGTGGTGCACTTGTAACCTGAATCAATGTTGATACGTTTTAATACGGCATTTATTTCACCATACGGAAAATCAACCGGTTCATTCCGTCCCGATTAGCGGGGAGGTCAAACCACATTACGGAGGTCAAACATGAAGGACTCAAAAGGACATCAGGCGGATCGCCGCAAATTCCTGATTGGCATGGGGGTCGCTGGCGCGGCTGTGACCCTGGCCGGTCCCGCTCTTGCCACCACGTCCTGCAAAAGTGATGTACGCTGGGATCAAGAGCATGAGGTTGTGATTATCGGTTCAGGTTTTGCCGGACTCGCAGCGGCCATTCAGGCAAAACGTCTTGGAGCCAAAGACGTGGTAATCTATGACAAAATGCCTGTTTTGGGTGGCAACTCCGCCTTTAACGGTGGTTTGTTTGCGGTTCCAAACTCACCTTTGCAAAAAAAAGAGGGGGTAACCGATTCTCCCGAAATCATGACCAAAGACCAGCTCAAGGCCGGTCGCGGTGTTGCCGATAAAGAGTTGCTGAAACATGTCGCCACACGCGCCAAAGAAGCCTTGCAGATGACGTTGGACGCTGGTTCGGAGTATTTCCCTTATCTGCAACAACTCGGTGGACACTCTGTCCCTCGTACCTACCAGACGACCGTTGCTTGTGGCGCCGGAATCACCCAGCCATTAATTAAAGAATGTCGCCGCCTTGGCGTCCGACTGGTGACTCGAGCCAAGTTCGACAGCCTGATCTTTGACGACAAAGGCAAGGTTGCCGGCGCAAAAATATTTGAAGGATATTATTTCGGTCGCGGTAAAGAGGGATCAGCAATCAACGTTCGCTCACAGCGCGGGGTTTTGATCGCCACAGGTGGTTTTGCACGCAACGTCGGGCTGCGCAGTGCCCAGGATCCGACATTGACGGAGGAAGTTGGTTCCACCAACCTGCCCCACGCCACGGGTGAGGCGCTTCTGGAGTTGTTTGATGTCGGCGCTGTTCCAGTTCACATGGCCTACATCCAGACCGGACCATGGGCTTCTCCTGATGAAGATGGTTTCGGCTATGTCTCCAACTACTCCATCTACAACTTTGCTCATTCTATTTCCGTTTACCCGAAAACCGGACGTCGGTTCATGAATGAAATTGCCGACCGGAAAACCCGTGCCGATGCTGAGCTTACCTGCCGGGATGATGATGGAAAACCGCTTCCACCAGTCACCATCACCAGCTATGAACACGCTAAAGAACACCCAACAATGAAAAAAGTGCTCAAATATGGCGTCGGCTGGAAGTTCGATACTCTGGAAGAATTGGCCGCTCATTTCAACATTCCTCTTGCGCCATTGAAAAAGCAAATTGATGAATACAATGGTTATGTCAAGGCAGGTGTCGACAAGCAGTTTGGCAAGCCGATGAAAAAAGCCAAAGGGAAATACCTTAAAGCACCCTTTGTCACCGTACGTAACTGGCCAAAAGTTCACTATTGCCAGGGTGGCGCTAAAATCGATCTTAAAGCGCGAGTCATCGATTCCACAACATGGAAACCCATTCCCGGTCTGTATGCAGCGGGTGAGGTTGCTGGGGGCATGCATGGCGTCAGCCGCTTAGGCAGCTGTTCCATTCCGGACTGCATGGTTATGGGAATGACTGCGGCTGAAACCATGATGAAGGGTTAGGCAGAACGCCACCCCGTTTAACGTTTGACTTCCCGTCAAAAAAGGAGACGTTATGAAAGTTACAATTCAAGGGTTTATGTTGGTGCTGCTGTTGATGTTGTTGGCAAATACCAGCATGGCCGCAGATAGCCTTACTCAGTTCGATGGTATTAAAGGTCGTAGTTATCACGCCGAATTCTATGAGGAAAAGGCGTGTGATTCTTGCCACTTAAACAAAAGCCCTCTGAGCTTACCTGAGGATGACGCCTGTCTGGCCTGCCATGACCTTGAAGAACTGGTCAAGACAACGGCCCGCCCCGAAGACGAAAAATGGCAAAATCCGCACAATAATATGCACTACGGAAAAGATGTTCCCTGCATGGAATGTCACGGTGAGCATAGTTCGAGAAAACCGATGTGCGCTGGTTGTCATTCGTTTAACTACCCCAACTTTCAAAAGTAGACAATCCGTTAAACGGCCTGCCCTTTCCGGGCAGGCCGTTGATTGCCTGAATGACAGTTTCACTCTTACCTGAATCAGTGCGTGGATCATAACGTGTAAAAATGTGCGTCACCCCTGAGTCAGGCCTAAAAAAAGGACACTCTTATGTTTGGATTAGGAATGCAAGAACTGTTGATCATTCTCGCTATTGTCATTGTTTTATTCGGCGCGAAAAAGCTTCCTCAGCTTGGCAGTTCATTGGCCAAAGGGATTACCAACTTCAAAGGAGGGCTCAAGGAAGAAAACGCCAATGACCAGCAGATCGACCAGACAGAAGCATGAAGCTTCGCGAGTTGTTTGCCCTAAAAGCACAGGAGATTGAGTATGTTTGGAATCGGCCTGCCTGAATTAATGATGATTTTAATCCTTGCCCTGGTGGTTATGGGACCAAAAAAAATGCCCGCGATTGCCAAAGCATTGGGGCGTGGACTCAACGAGTTTCGCCATGCAACTCAAGAAATAAAAAATTCTATTGAAATCGACATGTCAGACCATGATCAAGACAAGCGTTCATAACCATGGCGAATGAACAGGTTCATGCAAAGAAAACTGGTTTTGCCGATTATCTCAGTCACTTCGACGAGCTGCGCCAGCGGCTGATTGTTTCAGCCCTGGCTTGGCTGGTGTGTTTCGCGGTGTGCTATAGTCAGGCAGGGCAACTGTTTGCATTCCTGTCCACGCCGCTGCACAATGCCCTACCCACGGGCAGTCAGCTGGTATTTATCCACGCAACAGAACCGTTCTTTACCTATTTGAAGGTTAGTGCTCTGGCAGGGGCACTTCTGGCATTGCCGATATTTTTATGGCAGGCATGGTCCTTTATCTCTCCAGCACTCTACCATGGAGAAAAACGTCTTGCATTGCCCTTCGTCCTGGCAAGTTGTCTCTGTTTTGGAAGCGGTTGTTATTTCGGCTTTACGCTTATTTTTCCACAAGTTTTCATCTTTCTGATCTCGTTCGGCACAAACCTTGGTGATATTAATGCCATGCTTTCTATGGCCGGATATCTTACTCTTTGCTGTCGCTTACTTTTCGCATTTGGAGTGGTCTTTGAACTGCCGATCTTCATGATTTTTCTGTCATGCCTCGGCGTCATCGATCACCATACGTTACGTCGTTATCGGAAATATGCCCTTCTTTGTGGCTTTGTTGTTGGTGCCTTACTCACCCCACCGGATATCTTTTCCCAGACAGCCATTGCATTGCCTTTTGTCGTACTTTATGAAGTTGGTATCTGGGGGGCCTGGATATTTGGGGCAAAAGAGCAAAGCGAAACGTCATCACAACTTTCGTAGCAAAGCATGGTTTGAGTACGGCAGAGTGTCTCCATCACCACGAGGGATCTCTGCCGTTTATGTGATCTCCCCACCCGACAAGTACCCTTCGCGGCGGTAACGTTGAGGTATCCCCCCCCACAATGAGAGCCACGGGACGCGCCCCGGCAACAACCATCCTTTTTATGCCGACAAAAGGATGCAAAACCGACCTGTAACCGTTTCTCAGTCCAGCAACTCATGCAAACCATCAGCATTGGCCAGAACTAACGTTTAATTGTTAAATAAGTTAAGCTGGTTATTTGTTGAGTACCATGACATCGCTGACACTCAACACCTAAGATTTAACCTCCACAAGCCCATAATTATCGCTATACTAAAACACCTTCAAACTTACCCACCACAGGAGTCCCTGATGATACGCGGCTTTGCCATCTTACTCGGTTTTCAATACCTCGGCGAGGTGACCGCCACCGTACTGGACCTGCCCCTGCCAGGCAGCGTCATCGGCATGGTGTTGTTACTGTTCGCCCTGCGCCTGGAGATCATCCAGCTCGAATGGGTACGCGTTGCGGCCCAACTGCTGCTCGACAACCTGTCGATGCTGTTTATTCCCGCCGGCGTCGGCGTCATGGTCTACGCGGAACTGATCCAACAGCAATGGCTGCCCCTGACTCTGGCCACCACAATCAGTACACTGGTGGTGCTGGCCGTTACTGGCCTGACCGATCAACTACTGCACCGGCGGAGGAAAGCATGAGCGACAGCCTACTGCATACGCCTCTGTTCGGCATTGCCCTGACCCTGATCATCTTTCAGTTTGCCAGTCTGTTTTATCGCCGTTTTCAGCATCCCTTGTTCAATCCGGTGATCCTGACCATCATCGCCATCATTGTTCTTCTCTCTGTGACCGGCACTCCATATGACGACTATGCCCTGGGCGGTGACATGATCCTGTTTCTGCTCGGTCCGGCCGTGGTGGCTCTGGGCGTACCACTCTATGAGCGCCGCAGTGAGATCACCCATCGGCTGATCCCGATTGCCGGGGGTATTATTGCCGGAGCCACGGCGTCAATTGTCAGCGCCTCGGGGATCATCCTGCTGATGGGTGGCAGTCGTCAGTTGGCCCTGACCATGGCACCCAAATCGGTGACCACGCCGATTGCCATCGGCATTGCTGACAAAATCGGCGCGATCACCCCGCTGACAGCGGCCGTTGTTGTACTGACCGGCTGCTTTGGCGCTCTGATCGGCCCGAGCCTTTGCCGCCTGCTGCGCATCACCGATCCGGCCTCCATGGGGTTGGCCATGGGCACCGCCGCGCATGGAATCGGCACCGGACGGATGTTGGAGATTGATGTGCTGGGTGGGGCGATTGCCGGATTGGCGATTGGGCTGAATGGGATTGCAACGGCGTTGTTGATTCCTTTGTTGCAGGGGGTGTTGCCACCGGGATAGCTTTTCGCTCTTGCCATATATTGATACAGCCTGCTGCTGAACGGGAGAGCTGGGAGGCTAAATAACAAACTACTGCAGGGTGGGCATTGTCCACCCGTTAGATCGGCGCCACACCAGAACTAAAGAAAGACGAAAGATCGTTATCAAGGTTTTACGCCAAAGGTGATGAGTTGCATGATTCGCCGACCTAAAGGGCGGCGAGCCGAATCTGTGGAGCATGACGGAAACAGACTCTGTGTCGGTTGATCCAGGTTCAGGAGGTGTTCAAGCTGGTTTTTGCATACTTTTGAGCGGCCAGTCAAAAGTATGTCGGCCGCCGGGACGAGACCCGGCGAACTTGACCTTGACTTTGACCTTAAAAACCTAATCCAACAAAAAAGCCGCATCCCCTTCCGCCAACCACGACAAATCCTGCCGTCGCAACTGAATCAAAGCCTCCTCCAGATCACAACAGGCGTCCCATCCCCACAACTCAAAAAGCCGCGGCACCTGTTCAACCGCCGGCGCAACCGGATATGTCTCGCCAAGAGCATGAATACAGCGCAAGCTCTTTAACCCGTCAAACCATTCGTGAAACGCCCGCAGTCGGCGCTCTATGGTTCCATGGGTGCGACACAACTGCCTCCAACGCTCGGCAAAACCTTCCTTGAGCAGAAAATTATGCAACACAGTGTCAATGGCGGCGGCCCGTTCCAATAACTGCTGGGAAGTCTCCTGAGGGTGTTCAGTGGCCGTTCGCAACCAATCACGCAGCACTGCATAGGTGGCGGGATGGTAAAGCTGCTGTAGCGTATCCTCTTCACTGGCGGCAATTACCTGTCCAGTACCAAAGGGCGTACGTTGCGAAATGCGAGACGACGGCCACACTACCGTGCCCTCGAGGTAATCAACAGCTGAGATCTTGGCCACCTGTTGAAGAAAATAGAAATCCTCCCCGGCCTGACGGCAGTTCATGCCACCGGCTTTGACATAAGCTTCAGCCGTACTGACCATGGTACTGCCGATCGCATGATAAGCATAGGGCGAGCCCGCCCATTGCAACCCTTGACGGTGACAGCGCAGATAGAGCTCGTAGCAGATCATGGCCGCACGAAACGGTTGGGTGGTCGGCAAAGGATGACAATACGGCAGCACGCCACCCCCCTCATGGCGGGTAAAATAGTCTTCAATGACCGTCAGATAAGTATCTTCCACCCGGCAGTCGGCATCCAGATGCACCAGAAGACCCTTATCAGCCAGATAAGGCAGTACCAAGTCACAACCAAGTTTGCGTGCCATGCCGACGCCTCCGCGTTTGATCGACAAGCGACAGCCGCCACCCGACGCATCCACCCAGCTTACCGGCGCAGGTGCAAAACGCCCACGACGTAACTGTTCAAGATCCTTCAGATTGCTATCCACCTGTTGTGCATCACTGTCTTCGCGGGCATTGATCACAACAACAACCAGCCAGTCGTCCGGCCAGCCACCGCTCTGACTCAACAGAGTATTGAGGGTTGCCCATAACACTTCCCCTTCTGCCAGAGCGGGAATCACCACCGCACCACGATACTTATCTCCCTGCACCCCTTCCAGTGTCCATGGCCCACTCAAGGCGTGGCGTTGCAGATAGCGTTGTTGCGTTTTAGAGAAAGTCATTCCTTAATCCTTAGCTCACGGGCTGCAATGTTATGGGGTTGTACCATATTCCTCTCTGAGGTGACCATCCTTGCACAAGTTTCTCTTTTGTCTCCAGCGTATACGTACTACTCTGACCGTAAACGCTTCAAGATGGAGAACACATGACCAAAAAATCCAACACCACTGTTCGTCTGTTCGGCAACCTGCACACCTTACGTCGTGAGCGCGGCCTGCCTCCCGTCGCCGAGGTCTGGCTGCCGGAAGAGGGGATGACAGCCATGGATCTTGCCAAAGAACTTGATTTGCCGCTTAACCGCATTGAGGGCGTCTTCTGCAACCATCTCGCCTACGGTCTCGACCACCGACTTCATCCCGGTGACAAAGTGGCGTTTATTCCCACCGGAGTACCGGGACCTCATCGTTTCATGCTCGGTATCCATGCCGCTGGCAAGGGGCATCTCAACTCCTCCGACTGAGGCATTGCCCCACACTCGTCGCCCCTGTATACTCCATACGTTCTTTTTGCTGTTTCAATCTGTTTGTCTGCAAACGTCTCTTGATACCATGGAGTGTTGTGATGTCTGATCGCGTTCCCGCCAGTGAACTGTCCAACCGTCTTCAACGATTTCGCCACCTGATGGACCAGCACCAGTCCGACTGGGAGCTGGCCGCTATTTTCGGTAAAATCAACCACTATTACTTTACCGGCACCATGCAGGACGGTGTGCTGTTGATTCCCCGTGATGGTGACGCCACCTACTGGGTGCGACGCAGTTTTCAGCGTGCCACGGAAGAGTCCGAGTTTACCGACATCCGCCCCATGAGTAGCTTCCGCGATGCGGCATCAACATTCCCCACCATGCCGAAAACAGTGCATGTGGAGATGGAGCTGCTGCCGCTGGCCGGTTTTGAACGCTTTAAGAAACATTTCCCTGTCGAGCAGGTCCACCCCATCGACGGCATGATCGCCCGGGTCCGCGCGGTGAAAAGTCCTTTTGAACTCGACCTGATGCGTGAAGCCGGCCACATTCACCAACGCATCCTTGAGCAGCGTGTTCCTGAACTGCTCAAGCTCGGCATCTCTGAAGCCGAGTTTGCCAGCCAACTCTATCCGGTGATGATCGATGAAGGCCACCATGGCATCGCTCGATTCAGCATGTTTGAAACGGAGATCCTCTTGGGGCAGATCGGCTTCGGCGAAAGCTCCATCTACCCGACATCTTTCGACGGCCCTGGCGGTAACTATGGAATGAATCCAGCAGTTCCCCTCCTCGGCAGCCGTGATCGTCGCCTTAAACGGGGCGACCTGGTGTTTGTGGATATCGGCTGCGGCGTCAACGGCTACCATACCGATAAAACCATGACCTACCTGTTCGGCACCAGTGCCACGGATGAAATGCGCAGCAGTCATGACCGCTGTGTGGAGGTTCAGAATGAAGTCGCCCGTCGCATGGTGCCCGGAGCAATTCCTTCACAGATTTATACAGAAGTTATCGCCACTCTTGACGCCGATTTCCTTCACAATTTCATGGGCTTCGGTGACCGCCAAGCGCGGTTTCTCGCTCACGGTATTGGTCTGTACATCGATGAATATCCTGTCATTGCCAAGGGCTTTGATGAGCCATTGGAAGAGGGAATGGTCATGGCCATCGAACCTAAACGGGGCATTGAACATGTCGGTATGGTCGGCATTGAAAATACCTTTATTGTTACGCCGTCCGGTGGCGAATGTATCACCGGGGATCATCCCGGACTGATGGAAGTTGCCTGTTGCGAATAACTCTGCCCGTTGAGGCCGGATTAAACTCTGGTGCTCTGTCTTTGCAAGTGAGGCGCAAAACAACACACCTTAGAAGGGTGGGCACTGCCCACCCGTTTAACAAGTGCCACGGAAGAAATAGGGCGCTGCATCAAGCCGTTATCACCGTTTTACGCCAGAGATAATGAGTTGCACGATTCGTCGACCTAAAGGGCGGCGAGCCGAACCTGTGAAGCATTACGGAAACAGATACATTGTCGGTTGATCCAGGTTCAGGAGGTGTTCAAGCTGGCTTTTGCATACTTTTGAGCGGCCAGTCAAAAGTATGTCGGCTGCCGGGACGAAACCCGGCGACCCTGATTTTGATCTTGATCTTCAGTGGTTCACAATTCGAAACTGATCGCTCTGGCGAACATCATCCGTTCGCGATGGTGGTACGCACATGACGCGGGCTTCCGCGCCCGCACGTCGGGGCACTTTTGCGTCGACAAAAGTACCGCAAAATCGACTCCCGTCATTGCACCCTTACGGGTTCCCTCTCTCCATTCTCTTACATCGCAATGTCGGCAAAACTCGCTGACGCTCAAACAGGTTGCCGACAACCATTGCGCTGACGTTCATTGCGTTCGGTGCTGCTGAACGGGAGGGCTGGGCTGCTTAATAACACACGACTGCAGGGCGGGCACCGTCCCGCCCGTTTGATTGGTGCCACACCAGAGATAGAACGCGACTTAAGATTGTTATCACGGTTTTACGCCAAAGGAGATGAGTCGCAAGATTCGTCGACCTAAAGGGCGGCGAGCCGAATCTGTGAAGCATTACGGAAACAGACGCATTGTCGGTTAATCTGAGGTTCAGGAGATGTTCAAGCTGGTTTTTGCATACTTTTGAGCGGCCAGTCAAAAGTATGTCGGCTGCCGGGACGAAACCCGGCGACTTTGTCTTTGACCTTCAGTGGTTCGTCATCTGGAACAAATCGCGCTGGCAAACTTCATCCGTTCGCAATGGTGGTACCCACGTGACGCGGGCTTCCGCCCCCGCCCGTCGGCTCCCTTTTGCGTCGACAAAAGGGAGGCAAAATCGACTCCCGTCATTGCACTCTGCGGGTTCCCTCTCTCCATTCTCTTACATCGCGATGTCGGCAAAACTCGCTGACGTTCATTGCGTTCGGTGCTGCTGAACGGGAGAGCTTAGTTGCTAAATAACAGACTCTGTGTCGGTTGATCCAGGTTCAGGAGGTGTTCAAGCTGGTTTTTGCATCCTTTTGAGCGGCCAGTCAAAAGTATGTCGGCTGTCGGGACGAAACCCGGCGACTTTGACTTTGACCTTGATCTTCAGCAGTTCTCAATTCGGAGCTGAACTGTAAAACTGAAGTGCTAAAGAGTAGACACCTTGGAACGATAAATTCTCCTTGATCTTCATTGTGTTTAACCGGTTTTAGATTATGCTGAAAAGTGAGACTTTGAGCAGGAGAGCGTGTTGAACGAAAAGCCAACCCAAGATAACCGCCAGCAGATTCACCGCCTGGTCCGCAATCACAATCCTGAACTGATCAAGCAATGTGTCGACTATGCTCAGGATCTGATCAGCGGTGCGCGGGAGAACACCCTGTTCCCGGCCGTGACACGACTTGTGCATCAGGTTGATCACGATTTTGATCCGGACGAGCATCCCGTGTGCGAAGGGTTTGAACCAGAATTCATTCACTGGTGCCACAATCAAGGGCTTGAGCATGTTCACCTGTTACGGATTCTCAAATTCTTGCGCGACAGCTACCTGTCGCTGTGTTCCTCAGTGGACCTTCGCGCCGTCATGCGCGGCTATTTTGATATCCTTGAGCTGTCGATGTGCCGTTTATGGAGCCAGGTTCCCGCCCGGCAACGGCAGGCCAATCCATCGCCACTGCTCGAAGCAGCCGATTACCCGCTATTCTACAACAGTCACTCGATGATGATGCTCATCGATCCCGATGACGGCAGCATTGTCGATGCCAATCAGGCCGCCTGCCTTTTTTATGGTTATAGCCACGACCAGTTGACCCAGCGCTCCCTGTTCGACCTCAATGTCGATACCGACCAGGCCATTCAGGATAAGATCAACCAGGCGTACACCGGCGCAACCCCCTGTTACCGGGTCAGACATCAACTGGCCGATGGTGAAATCCGCACCATTGAAGTGTTCAGCGGTCCAATCATCCTCTCTGACCGGACCCTGCTCTACTCAATCATCCACGATATCAACGAGCGCGTTCAGATTGAAGATCATCTGCGTAAAATCACGACTGCGGTGGAACACAGCCCAGCCTCTATTGTCATTACCAACCGCGATGGCCGTGTCGAATATGTTAACCAGAGCTTCACCCGCATCACCGGCTACACCGCCGAAGAGGTGCTCGGCGAAAATCCGCGCGTGCTACGCGCCCGGCCCCGGCCACCGGCGGAAACGCGCCAGATGTGGCAAACCATCCTCGATGGCAAGATCTGGCGCGGCCTCTTCTACAACCAACGCAAGAACGGTGAATCCTATTGGGAAAAAGCGGCCATTGCCCCAGTGCTGGACCACCAGCATCAGATCAGCCATTTTGTTGCCATCAAAGAAGATATCACCCGACAAAAAGCTCTTGAAGATAAGATCTGGCACCAAGCTCATCATGACTCCCTGACGGACCTGCCCAACCGGGTGCTGTTTTATCAGTATCTCGGCGATGTGGTTCTCCATGCCCAACGTCAGGACATCGGCGCAGCACTGATGTTTGTTGATCTGGATTGTTTTAAAGAGGTCAATGATTCTTTGGGACATGACTATGGCGACCTGCTGTTGCAACAGGTGGCTAAACGCCTGAAAGACAGTGTGCGACAGACCGATCAGGTCGCCCGCATCGGTGGCGATGAATTCACGGTGCTTCTTTGCCATACCAGCGACAATCAGGCAATCCTCAGCGTGGCTGAAAAAGTCCTTAATCAGCTCAACCGCCCGTTTGATCTCAACGGTCATCAGGCCCAAATTTCCGGCTCAATCGGTATTGCCCGGGTCTGTAAGGGACATACCACAGAAACGTTGGTGCGTCAGGCTGATCATGCCATGTTTGCCGCTAAAAAAGCCGGACGCAATCAGGTCATCATGGCACCGCCTTTGCCTGAGTCCTCCTGAAAGCACTCGACTCCCCAAAAAAACAGGCCACCCCGTAAAGGGTGGCCTCGCAACAATCCCCTCACTTCCAACCGGGAGGATCAAAAAGGCGGGATTGTTGTTTTTTTATCAAGCCGAAATCAGACGGCTTGTGCCAGTGGTTCCACTTGCGACGGGAAGCACACCCTGCTGGCCGATACGTTGTTTACCCTGTTGCTGAAGCAATCGGCATGGCTGTCGCCAACAACCAGAAGATCATGGTTGTCCAGATGGCGAATCGCCTCTTCGAGAGGACTTTGCTCATCAACAATCTTCACGACCACCGGCACACCATAGCCGTTGGCCTTATTAACCTGCTGCACCAATTCCTCTTCGCTGAACAGGTAGTTGCGTTGACACGCCTCTTTGCAGCATGCACCGTTACTGTGCAGCAGCAGGAGCTCACTTTCATGACGATAGGCCAGCTCCAGAGCGGTGCTCAGCGCCTCGGCATCTCGATCCGGGTGGGTGTAATTTACAACAATTGTTTGACAATCCATGGTTCCCTCCTCTGCATGGCACACTGTGCGCCGTGATAACGTCGTATCTGCTGCGCAACGTCACCGCTCCGCCATTGAAACGGTATCAGTTACTTCCGAAAATTCCGACACTGCAACAGACAATCTGTAGTGACTTGTAATAGCAACGACAGTGCCACTTTGTCATAAAATCTCTGAACGCTAATATTTCAATGTGTTTACAGTATATTTCTACCAAGGGTATTCGATGGTTTCGTGCCAGCCCATGCCTTGCCCTGAGTTACGTTCTGCCACAGAGTGTCTCAGGCGATGGAACAAATTGGCTAAACACACTGAACAGGGGCCGGGCGGCAAATTCGTCGTCGTGTCATGCCGTACAGCCCCTGCTTTATCCGTGTACTGCGTGATCGATTAATCGACCAGCAGATCTTCTTCGTCGTACTCTTCGTCAAGCACAGCTTCGGTCTGGGGCGCCTCTGCCACGGCCTGCTTGGCACGTAAGGTCAGCGATAAACCGGCACCCACCAACAGCATGATTCCTGCCGCTTCAAATGACAGATCAAAACTGCCGGTTTTCACCACCATCATCTGAGACAACCGCACCAGGACAAAGGCGCCGACGCCCCAAGCACTGAACAGCAAACCGTAGTTCATGCCGAGATTTTTCGCGCCCCATAGATCTTTGGCAAATGACGGGAATAACGACAGGTTGGTGCCATAGTTAAACACCATAAAACTGACCAGCAGTACAACCAGAATCGGGCTGCTGTCACTGCCGCCCAGAACCGGCACGGCAGCAAACATCAATGCCGCCTGGAACATCAACATAAAGGTCAGGGTGTTGGCGCGTCCAACCTTGTCGGAAACCACCCCGGCAATTAAACGACCGGCGGCATTGCCCACCGACATAATGGCAACGACAAGAAAGGCCATTTCGCCCATGGACGCCTTGGCCAGACCTTTGGCACTGCCGATCACCATCAACCCAGCACCCGCGCCGATAAAGAAGCAGGTCCACAGGATATAAAACTTGGGAGTTTTGAGCATTTGTGACGCCGTCATATCCACACTGCTGCTTTTAGCCGCACTCGCTGCAACCTCGGCACCTTGGGGAACAAAACCTTCCGGCGGATTGCTGATCAACAAGCCAAGCAGACTGACAACAATCGCAAAGGCGATGCCAAAGATCAGCATAGATTGCTGCAACCCCTGGGTGGCCAGCAGATGTTTGGCCAGCGGCGCGATATAGATAGACGCCAGCCCGAAGCCGGACACAACCGTACCCGCGATCAGTCCGGTTTTGGCCGGGGAAAACCACTTTAAGGCCGGTGGCGTTGTCGCAGAGTAGCCAAATCCAATGCCCATCCCGGCCATGACGCCGAAACCGAGGATCCAGGCCCAGTAGTTGGTTGTCTGGGAAATCCACACAAAGCCTGCACCAACAAGAAGACCACCGAGAATGCAGGTGAGACGGGGACCGAACTTCTGCTGCAATTTACCGGCAATGATCATCGATACGGCAAACGCCAGACAGGCAACGGCATAGGGATCATTGATTGAAGCTTTATCCCAGGTAAAAGCGCCGGGTCCGCCCGCTGCAATGGAGTCGGCGATGGCCCCTTTAAAAATACTCCACGTATAAAGGATTCCCAGGGCGAGGTTGATGCCGGTCGCGGCAAGCACCACGGTGAGTCCTTTGTTCTTGATCTGGTCAGTCATGGTCGTGTTCTCCTGTGTGTAATTAAAACTCTCATTGTATTGAGCTGTCATCGCACGAAGCTGAACGGTACTCGGCCACTTGACGCTGAAGGGGGGAACCCTTCGCATTGCCTTATGATGAGCTCTCGGCGCTTCCTTTGGTATGGCGGGTGGTGTGATCAGCGACGGCTTGGACGGGCAGGGATCCAGACCGTCTGCGAGAAGCTGGTAGTTGGAACACTCCCGATAGCGTCCATTGCAATAATTGATGATCATCATGACGTCATGGCTGGAAATATGCTCCGAGCCGACATCACAGGCTTCGTCATCTTTGCGAAAATAGGGACACACATCTTTGTTGTTCATAACTACTCCACCGTCATCGGTCGCTGTAGCGTTTCCGCCGTTGCACAGAAGAATTAGCAACCTGTATACCAATAGCAGGGCACATGACACACTTTATGCAAAACCGCGTAAATACAAAGAGTTACCGAAAAACACCACGTATACACAAAACGCAGATATTCCCGTTTATCTCAACAACTTCGCAGATTTGCAAATCAATGGACAGGGCGTAACAATTGTTGCAACAAGGAAAGCCTCCATCCGTTGCGACAGGCCATCAGCTTAAACTCCCCAAATGACAGGGAAACGGAATGGTTATTCACAATATAATAAAACTTTGTTTTGCAATTATGTCGGCACAAATAGGATTTTTTGCAGGAATGCAAAAAGTGTTTATCAGGGGATTAAGGCGCTGTCAAAAAGTTGATGAGCAACTTTAAAAAGATAAGTATGTTCAATGGTTACACCAAATGGAACGAGGAGAAGCAGACTGAGGACCATCAAGAGCGCGATGCCCACTACCCAACTGAGCAACTGCAGGTCAATGCGATTGGCTTGATCTTCATCCTGTTCGGATTGGCCAGCACGAATCCTCCTGGCAACCTTTTTCATCATCCGACCCGAGCTGAGAAAAAAAACCGCTGACAGGGCGAACTGCGGTAGGACTTCGACTGAAAACTGCCCGGAAGACAGCATGATCGCATAGAACCCCATGGCACAAAGGCCAAACAGCGTCATGAGTTTACTGAGTTTTGTGTACATGAAGCCTCCCGGAATACCAGCGTGTTGCCGCCACGTTTTCGTGATAACTATAGCGAGATTCATCCCGACAGGCAAATCTTGTTGATTGTTTTTCAGCAATGGCGCCTCGGTTTCCATACAGACCATTGAAATCAAACAAACAAACTTTGTTTTATAATTTTTATCAAATCTGAGAGAGGAACGCCCCGTTCAACATCATGTCAAACGGGGCGCATGTCATTCAAAATGCAGCAGACGCCCGTGACCGGGTGTTTGCTAGGCGCTACAGCTGAATCAGGGCATTTTCCGCCGCAACCATCAGTTGATACATCACCGGTGATGCGGTCAGCAACGGGTGGGTCGCGTACTGCATGAGGGACAGGTCATTCGCGGTCAGTTGGGCCTGGACCGCCACGGCAATGGCATTAGCCAACTCCGCTGAACTGTCACCACCGCAGACATGACCACCAAGCAGGCGACCGGTCTGACGCTCAAAAATCAGTTTCACGCGCATATCGGCGATGGCATTGGGCAGTGAACCGGGATGCATGTTGGAGGCAACGGCTTCACCGATAACAACATCAAGGTTCTGCTGCTTGGCAGCTTGGGTAGTGATCCCGGCTGCAGCAATGCTGCGTGTACCCACTTTCGTTGCAAAAGCCCCGAGCGCGCCAAGAGTTTCACGCTGTGTGTCGGCATAAAGGTTTGAAGCGGCAATGGTCCCTTCGGATGCGGCAATAGACGCCAGGCGAATGGCACTGGGTTCTCCATTGAAAAACGAGAATTTTTCCGCGCAGTCGCCGGCGGCATAGATCGCCGGATCACTGGTTTGCAACGTGCGTGACACTTTGACACCACCCCGTGCATCACAGGCAATACCCGATCGCTCGGCCAACTCAATATTCGGTGCCGCACCGATACCGATCACGACCACATCGGCATCCAGCTGCCTGCCGTCGGCCAGCTCAACGGTCTGCACGCCTGAATCACCGTGAATTGCCTTGACCTGGCAATTGGTCATCACTTCGACCCCTTCACGTTCCAGCTCTTTTTCGGCCACCACACAATATTCCTCCTCGCATGCCGTCATCAGGCAGTGAGGAAGCATCTCCACCAGACGGATATGGGCAGGGCGCGATTCCATGCGGGCAATTTGCTCGGCCATCTCCACCCCGATAAATCCGCCACCAATCACCACGACATTCTGCGCCGGGTTGAGGGCATCGAGGATCGTCTGCAAGTGGGCAGGGTCTTTGTGGATGCAGAACACATTGGTCAAATCAACGCCGTCAATCGGCGGCAAAAACGGTTTGGAACCGGTACTAAGAATGAGCTTATCGTAGCCAAGTGTCTCACCGTCATCAAATTCCACAACCTTGTTATCACGATCGATCACGTTAACGTGTTTGGTGATGATATTCACACCGGCATCGCGAAACTGGTTGTCAGGGATGATGTTTTTATTCACCGCGCCCAATGTGCCATACACATACGGAATTCCGCACGGTACAACGGTTTGAGTTACGTTGCGGATCAAGCTGATCCGTTTTTCAGGATAACGTCTCATCAGGGTGGTTGCAGCGGCCAGGCCGGCGGCAGAACCGCCGATAATCGCCACATCAGTTGTATTCATTGTGTTCCCTCCATGGTTGATTTCAATGCCTGCTAACAGACTCTCAGTCCTTTTTTCTGACAGTCCGGACACAAGGCAAAGATGCGTAAACTATGCGATTCTAACTGATAACCACGCTCTTCAGTAATGAGGCGGCAACTGTCGCAAATCTGCTTTTTTTCAACATCGGTCACTTTACCGCAACCAGTGCAGACCAAATGATCGTAGGCACGAAATTTTCCGCATAAACTGTATAAATTGCTTCGATGATCCGAAGGCGAGAGGCTGATGGTCCGCAGCAATCCCGATTCAAGGAGTAACTGCAACGTCCGGTAAATAGTGGCTTTGGACGTCTTCACCTCGTGCTGCTTGAGATGAAACAGCAATCCGTCGACATCGAAAGGTTTCTCAAAATCGACAATCGCCTGAAAAATCCTGTCGCGTTCACGGGTAAATTTCAGTCCGCGCTGTTGCAAAAATTGTTTGAATTGATCCAGTGCTTCCATAGTTCCTCCAATTGAGAACGAGTCTCAGTCGCACAAACTGTTTTACGCCGTTGCCGATAGTCTGTCAAGAGGGTAAGGTTAAATAATGCCATAAAACGTTTTGGCCACCTGGCGTAGGTGGATGCTGAAAACCTTGTAGCCGCCTGTAACTATTTCGCTTTTCCGCCAAGGAGATTGACGATGTTACAACGACTTCTGTTGATCAGTTATGCGATCATCTGGCTGCTTCTGGCCATCCATCCGCGCTATCGCGACGACTGGTTGCTGGAAAACCTCCTGGTTTTTGCGGCCCTGCCGGTTCTGTTCTGGCTCCATCGCCGCCGACCATTTTCTAATAGTGCAGCCGGACTGCTCTGGGTCTTTTTTGTCCTCCATGCTATCGGTGCCCACTACACCTACGCGCAGA
The DNA here is from genome assembly GCF_000167355.1 of Desulfuromonas acetoxidans DSM 684. NCBI lineage: Bacteria > Pseudomonadati > Thermodesulfobacteriota > Desulfuromonadia > Desulfuromonadales > Desulfuromonadaceae > Desulfuromonas > Desulfuromonas acetoxidans. The sequence continues at coordinate 120,790 of NZ_AAEW02000009.1, read as the reverse complement.
TGCCCTGGCTCAACACGCTGGCCGATTCTCTCAGTTGGCAACGCAACCATTATGATCGGCTGGTTCATTTTTTATTTGGTCTACTGCTGTTTCGCCCCCTACAGGAACAACTGGCTACAACATTCCATCGGTCAACACTGCGGCTGGTGGTCACACTGTTGATTCTGTTCAGCGCTTCTGGGATCTATGAGATTGTCGAATGGCTGGCCACAGAATGGACCCATCCGGAATTGGGGATTGCGTTTCTCGGTACACAAGGGGATCAATGGGATGCGCAGAAGGACATGGTTCTCGCCCATCTCGGCGCGCTGCTGGCTGCCTGGATTGAGCTCCACCGACATGAGAAAAAGCGGGCCTGATCAGCTGTCAGATTGCGAAGATTGGCGCGCACAATCCTCGGTGAAGCGCTCACGGCAGAACTGCGTGCACTGCGCCACCGGCAATGGGCGGCTGATGAGGTAGCCCTGACCGAACTGACAGCCACGCTGCTGCAAATAATCGAGCTGCTCCTGCTGTTCAATACCTTCAGCCACAACCATCAGGTCCATTTTGCTGGCCAGAGCCAACGTTGACTCGGCAATGGCCGCATCACTGGCATCGGTGAGCAGATCGTCGACAAACGATTTATCGATCTTGAGACTGCAAATGGGGAATTTCTTGAGATAACTCAACGATGAATAGCCGGTGCCGAAATCATCGATCGCCAGCCGCACCCCGAGTTTTTTAAGACGCATCATGGTTTCAATCGACGACTGAATGTCGTACATCAGCAGGCTCTCGGTAATCTCCAGCTCCAACCACTCGGTCGGTACGCCGGTCTGTTCGAGAACCTTTTCAACACAGTGGACCAGATCGTAATGGTGGAACTGCCGCGCCGAGATATTCACTGCCACCCGTAGCTGGCGACCATGCTCCTCATTCCACGTCCGGATCTGCCGACAGGCACTACGCAGAATCCATTCCCCCATCGACACAATCAATCCGGTCTCCTCGGCCAGAGGAATAAACTCCAGCGGCGAAACCAGACCACGTTCCGGATGGTTCCAACGCAACAAGGCCTCAAACCCGACAATGCAGTTGCTCTGCAGATCCAGTTGCGGCTGGTAATACAACTCAAGCTGATCTCGGCTCAAGGCATGGCGCAGATCATTTTCCAACAGCAATAATTCATGCGTTTTCAGGTTCATGCTGCGCTCATAAAATTTATACGTATTGCGACCGGCATCCTTGGCTTTGAACATGGCAATGTCCGCGCATTTGATCAGCTCATCCGGTTCGCGTGCGTCCACCGGCGCTACGGTAATGCCGATGCTGGCCGACACGTGCAGAGAATAATCATCGATTTGGAAGGGTTGCGACAGAGCATCAATCACCCGCTGGGCCGTATCAGCGCCGACGACCGGCGTCACACAATTGAACAACAGGATGGCGAATTCATCGCCGCCTAAACGGGCCAGAACATCAGCGGAGTCGATCAGGCTACCGGTGCGTCGTGCCACGGCCTGCAGCAACTTGTCGCCAATACTGTGGCCAAGGGAATCGTTGATATTCTTAAAGCGGTCAAGGTCGATAAACAGCAGGCTCAGATAGCGGCCATGACCTTCAGCATCGCCGACCGCCGCTTCCAGCACTTCGGTAAAACGTAACCGGTTGGGCAATTGGGTCAGGGGGTCGTGAAAAGCCAGATAACTGAGTTGCTTACGGTGTTCCGCCAGAGCCTCGTCCGCCTTGAGACGTTCCAGCTCGGTGGCGGCACGGGCAGCAACAATGGACAGAATCTCGCGAGCATCCGGCGGCAGGTGCATGCGCTGCCGGGAGAAGCCATTGAGCACACCAACCACTTTTTGCTCGGAATTGACCAGCGGAATGCCGAAATAACTCTCAATGCCCATCTGTTTGAAATCAACATCTTGCGGAAACAGCTCACGCACCCCGGACGGATAAAAACACACCTCGTTGCGCAACACCTTCTCACAGGGAGATCCCACCAGCGGATAGGAGTAGCCATCGCGGTAATGACCGAGAAACAACATCGACAGACATTCGACATGGTCGCCGTCGTTGGGGATACCAATCAGGGCGCCATCCATCTCAAAATAGAGGCACAGCTCCCGCAGAATCTTCTCAAAGCACGATTTTCCCGTCGACCCGACGGTACTGGTCACCAGAGCATTGAGGGCACGCTGAGCCTGTTTGCGGTCGGTGATATTCCGCGCCACACACACCAGCATCTGTTGATCATCCAGACGCAATGGCTGCAGATTGATCTCAAAAGGCATTTTGCGCCCCTGCTTGGTCACCATGGTTGTCTCGATCAGACCGGGAATCGGCTGATCGGACTCCATCGAGATGGAGCCAATATGGTCCCGTAACGAAAGGCTGTCGATGGTGGTGTCAATATCCATCGGCGTCATCTGCAAAAATTCAGCGCGTGAATAGCCGAGCAGATCGCTGGCGACACCATTAACCTCGACAAAGTTGCCGACCCTCTGCTCCTCATCAACAGAGCACATGAACACCGCATCGTTGACGTTATCGAACAGCGCCTGAAAACGGTCACGTTCGCGGGACAACTCTGTTTCACGCTCTTGAATGGCCCGGCCCATGGCTCGAACATGTTGCGCCAGGGCTTTGGCCTCGGCAAAGCCGCTGACTTCGACCGATGCATCCCACTCACCACGAGCCATCTCCTTGACACAGGTTTCCAGTTGCGTCATCGGTTGGGACAATCGACGGGCCACGGCAAACGCCACCAGCAATGACAGCACCACACAACTCACACCACCGAACAAAAACAGGTTCTGCAGGTAGTTGATTTCGGCATAGGCAAGGTATTTCGGCTGCGACACCAACACCAGCCAGCCGGTTTCGGGAATAATCAGCACATTGCCGATATGAACATCACCGTTCCACAAATAGTTGTAGTGTCCTTCGATCCCCTGTAACCCCCTCTGTACCGGCACCAGGGTGCTCAGATCACCGTGCTGGGAGGCTTGTGGTTCTCCACTGCTGAACAACACCCGCCCATTACGGCCGATCACAGCAATCCCGGCGGTGGAATCCGTGGGCAGGTGGCTGGTGAGCGCTGTAAGACGGTTGAGGTTGAGATAGGCAAACAGCAGATACTGATGGAACGGCTGACACAGGACCACCGCTGGTTCCCCGGTAACAATCGACGACACCACACTCGACCAGTAAATGCTGCGTTGCGCCTTACTGCGTTTTACTTCGTCATTTTCAGACAGATCGTAACCGATAAAGGTTTGCCGTTGCGTTTCCAGAGCGTTGGGCAAGCCGGCGTGAAGAACAACATCCTGATGATTGAGGATAAAGATCGCCTCGATGATCTCCGAGCGGTTGACGACACTTTGCAAACGATTGTTCAATCCACTATCACCACGAAAATCGTAGGAGGATAAGCCGGTGGTCATGTGACGTAGGGTGGATTCGGGCTTGTCGATGATAAACTGGATGGCGGTACGGATATTTTCAGCCTGCTGGACAAGCTGACGGTCAAGCTGATCACGGGTGCTGTCAATAATAAAGGACAGACTGAACATGCCCACAATAAACATCGGCAGACAGGACACCAGAAGAAAGCGCCACAGCAGTGAAACTTTAAACGTATTGACAACCATGGTGTCCCCACAGGAAGAGGCGGCATGAGAAAGTCGGCTTCCGACGGAAAAAATTAAGCCGGAAAGCATGATATAAGATTAATCCTATCTCCTGTTTATATCATAGAATCTTATCATGACGCAGCTCCTTCTTCATCAAGCAGCTGATCCAGGGCAAAGGTCAACGCCATCATATCGGCAACACCGCCCATGGTCAGATTCAACTGACGATAATAATGGTTACGCTGCACCAGCCAGTCCTCCACTTGCCCACCGGCAGCCAGGCGTTTTTCCAGAACAACACCATCATGCCGGATCACCGTGGCACCGTGCATTCCAGCCCGGTGATAACTGGTGGTGTCCTCAACCACCTGCATCAGTCGTCCCATCAAAGCCAGTCCGGCGCGGGTTTCATCCATCCCCTGATTGCGATAGCTCCGATAACAGGGCAACCCGTGTTCAAACAGCGACGGCAAACCGTCAAGACACTCTCCGACAATTCCCGTGCAGCCGTAGAGATGCTGACAGGCGACACCGTGACTGCCGCTCTGACGACCACCGGCAAACAGTTGTCGACTCAATTGGCGGAGATTATGGCGCAGGTCGCGACCATAACGCAGGGCGAGTAAAACCAGGCCACTAAGAAACACGTAGCCTTTATGGGTATTGGTGCCGCAGTGGATCATCATCCGTTCTTCGGCGGCCAGGCCGACAGTGCGAACCACCTCAGGGTCAAAGGGGGAGAGCGTGATGGCCATGAGGTCATGATAATACAGCGGCAGCAGGTCAATGGACTGCTGCATCACGATCAGGTTGAGATCGTCATGGGAGCCGTTGTCAAACACATCGACCAGCCCCGGCTTGGGCGTCAGCAGCAGCTCACGTCGCGCACCACGGCAGAACGCCTCACTGAGCCGATCATCGGGTAAAGTTCTGCAAATGGTGGTAAGCGGCGCGTATAACGGCATCCTGATCATGACGTTCACTCCTTATACAGTCCATGGCATTCGCTTCGCACAACAGACAGGGGCGGGCCGGATAGCCCAACGCCTGACGGTGAATCTGACCACTGAGCGCACCGTAAACATCAATATCAAGCAAACGGGCAAACGGACGGGACAGTTCGACATCAATCGCCATCTGTTTGCAGCGGATTGCATCCTGTGAGCTGATCAGCAAACTGTACACTCCGGCCCGATCGCGGCTGTGCAATACCGTCACCGCCTGCAACTGTTCCTCAAGTTGCGTCTGTGCCCAGGCCACCAGGGCCTCACACCCTTCGGGAGCCTTGTCGGCACCGGGGAAATTGGTGGCGATCTGAATCACTGCGGCATGGCCGGATTGGATAAACTGGTCGATCTCCCATTGACGCTGTTCACGGGCGTCGAGCAGGTCACGCCTTAATCCGTCGCACACAATCGATGATGGTTCCGTCTCGATATTCAATGACTGCAATAACATCATCTTCGAACTCCACAGGCTTGGGTTGACCGGTCAGGGCGATAATCTCTTTTTGCAACTGGCGAATATCCTTGACTGGAAGATGGCGTTTCTCCAGTTCGCGGCGCAGATCATCGTGGCGTTCATTGACGGCAATACCGCGCTCGGTGACAATGACATCGATGGTCTCTCCCGGCGTGGTGATTGTCGTCACCGCATCACGTACAATCGGCAGCCGGCCACGAATGGACGGCACCGTGATCACCGACAGTTTGGCACCAGCGGCGGTATCACTGTGGCCACCGGTGTTGTGCAACAGGTAGCCGTTGGATTCGGTATTGACATTAACATTAAAATCCACGTCCACTTCAGTGGCACCAAGCATCACCACATCGAGCTGGTTAACCACCGCCCCCCGATTGAACGGGTTGGCGTACATGTCAGCATCGATCTCGACATGACCGGGATGACGGCCAATGGACTGCACGGCCTGCAAATCAAAGCACTGCACATCAAACAAACTGCGGAACAATTCGTGTTCGAGCATGTCGACAAAATAGCCGGTAATGCCACCACTGCCAAAGCTGCCTTTGATCTTCCCGGCCAGCATCTTGTCGCGCACCCGCTCGGCCACCGCGAGGCTGGTGCCACCACTGCCGGTCTGAAAGGAAAAACCATCTTTGAGTAGGCCCGACGCTTCAATCACCTCGGCCGCATAACCGGCAATCATCAGCCCGATGGGATCGGTGGTGGTGCGGGTCGTCGTGGAGACGATTTTCTGTGGATCACCAAGGCGTTCCACCTCAACTACATAGTCCACCTGGGTCTGGGCAATGGAGATCGGCGCGACCGGGTAGGGCTGCAGATTGTCGGTCACGGCAATCACGGTTTGAGCATAGTCAGCATCCACCTTGGCATAGCCGAGAGAACCACAAGCCGACGGCCCGGAAAAACCATTGATATTGCCGTAACAGTCGCAACAGGGTGCGGCAATAAACGCCACATCCACCTGCACTTCGCCACTCATCAGGGCACGTGCCCGGCCACCATGGGTACGTACCGTGATGGGGCAGGTAATCTCCCCTTTGCTGGCCAGCTCACCGATTAAACCATTAACGCCACATTCAAACGCAGCAATGGTGCCGTCGTGAAGGTAGGGCAGCAATTCGGCATGCACCGGATGGATTGAGCTGGAAGCGATGACAATATCCCGCAAGCCCAAAGCGTGAATGGCACGCACCACCATACCGAGCAGAGCATCGCCGTTACGCAAATGGTGGTGGGTGGCAATACACATGCCGTTCTGGAGTCCGGCAGCTTCAATAGCCTCGGTCAGTGACGCGATGACCTTGTTGTGGCCAGGATTGATTCGTCGCAACGGACGACTGGCCCGTTGCTGGTCGGGTTGCCGTGAAAACGGGTCCTGATAGGGCTGACAAATCCGGCCGTGAAACGACTCCGGAATCCAGCGTCCCAGACTAGTGCGCGCCATAAATCACCTCATCATCGAGTTCATACTCCAATAACCCCTGTGAAACGGCGGTCTTGATCATCCGCGCCGCCCGCTTGACCACCGGGGCATCGACCATTTTTCCATCAAGGGAGATCACTCCTGTGCCCATTTCCCGCGCCCGGATAATCGCTTCAATCACCTGCAGGGCGTAATCAATCTCCCCCTGCTTCGGTGCAAACACCTCATGCACCACCGCAATCTGGCGGGGATTGACCAAAGATTTGCCGGTAAAACCGAGATTCTTGATCAATTGCACTTCATGGCGAAAGCTGTCCATATCGCCAACATCGGCAAAAATAGTATCGATAGCCTGAATGCCGGCGGCTTTGGCGGCCCACAACACCCGGGCCCGGGCATGGAACAACTCTTCGCCCCCTTTGGTGCGCTCGATCTCCATACTGGCGGTGTAATCCTCGGCGCCAAACGCCAGGGCAATCACCCGCGACGAACAGCGGGCGATTTTGATGGCATTGATGACGCCCAGGGCGCTTTCAATCGAGGGAATGACCTTAAACGTGCCGATGGCAACCCCGAGCTCCTCTTCCATCTCGGTGAGCAGGGTATCAAGCCGCTCGACAATCTCAGGCGTGTCGGCCTTGGGCAGGCGAATCCCGTCTGGCCGTGAAGGCAGCACCTGACGCAAGTCGTCATGCCCCCACGGAGTATCCAGCGCATTGATACGCACAAACACCTCTTTATTGCGATCGACATAGGAGGCAACAAAACGGCTGACAAGAATACGCGCGGCGTCTTTTTCGTTGAGTGGCACCGCGTCTTCAAGATCGACAAACACCGCATCACAGAGGAACAACGGCACGTTCTGCAACATCGACGGCATATTGCCCGGCACATAGAGCAAAGAGCGCCGCAGGGAAAGCTCATCCTTCATGGCTTAATCCTCCAGATAGATGGTCGAAATCCCGCCACTTTGCGACATATGGCGTTCCACACCAGCCCCGTGAAATTCACTGAGGATGATTTCGCAACTGGCAAACACCCGCGCATCAAACAGGTGACCACCGATCACTTCACCGGATGAGCGCGACATGAGAATATGCAGGTGACAATCACACTGCCCCTGATCATTGGGCACCATATTGCCTTCCAAGCCCAGCAACTCCAGCGGACCTTCAACATCATGGACCGTCATCCGCGCTTCAGTGATCGGCAACTTGGCTCCGGCTTTGATGCCACGAAAAGTCACCCGGGTGACCGAGCCGACCGCAGAAAGGATCACCGCACTGCGTACACCCGCTTCGGCAGCAAAACGGCACAGAGATTCCACCAGCCATTCGCCTTGAGAGATCTTGACCAGAAAGCGACGCCCACCGGAACACTCCTTAAACCACACATTTTCCATTACTTTTCTCCCTGCGCCCGGCGGATCGCTGCTTCGATACGAGCATCAATAGCGTAATCCAGTGCGCCGCGATCACTGACCCGCACCTTGACCTGCATCACACCAAGTTCCTCTAATTTATCCTCAATCCGTTGCCGGATCAGGTGTTCAAATTGCTTGAGAACCGTCGATTCGATCTCAATGATCAAAGTGTCCGCCGGTTCAACAAACACCATCAGGTCACTCGACTGCATGGTGCCAGCCTGGGCTTTACAACACACGTTCATCAGTGCCTCCCGGCCACCGGGCTAAGCCCGTTAAATGCGGCAGACTCGAGGTAATTCAACGTGGTCGACGGCACCAGCTTCTCCAGTGTGTTGATCGCACGCTGTTGCAGCAGTTCGCGCACGGTTGAAGCACTGATCGCTCCACCGTTGGTGGTCGCACGCGGCACCTCGACAACATCAATCCCCAATGTGGGCAGAATTTTCTTCAATGCCTCGTTGTAACGTCGGGTCACGGCACAATAGGGCTCACTACCGATAAAACGACGGCAAATGGTAAATCGAGGTGCCAACTGACGAGCAAACAACACCGCATCAAGCTGATGTTGCTGCGCTTCGACCAAAGCACTGTCACGCAGGAAATAACCGGGAAAAGTAATGGCGCTGACCGCGTAAGGACCGCTGGGCAAAACCTCGACATTGTCGAGATCGGCAACCCCTTGGCAGACCAGGTCATAACGCACGGCAAAGGGGAAGCTGGAGCTCTCCTCTTCGACCACAAACACATAAAGCCGATCCACTTGCTGCGCGGCCGTCTCAATCAGATAGCGATGACCAAGGGTAAACGGATTGGCGTTAACCACCACGGCACCGTTGTTGCCATGATGGCGTACGTTGTGATGACGCTCAATATAGGCGCTCAGTCCCGGGCCGTATTCCAAAAGCGCCACCTGGTCGGTCAGACACAGCAAACGAAAATTGACCGCTTCAAAACTCAGGGTGTGTTGTGGTCGGGTGACGACAAAGAAGGTTTCCACACCGGCCTCAAAGCCTTTTTTCACCAGAGTGCCAACAAGCTGGCCGAACATCGGACTGTCCTGCTCGGCAGGATCAATGGCGATCATCTTCAGCAATGCCTGCTGACGGGCACCACACGCCACAAGCTGCCCACCGGCATCCCAGACGCCCAGCAAATCATCATGTTCCGGCTCATAGTCCAGATCGAACCGTGCCAGGAACTGCTCCACCGCACCTCGCTGTTCGTCCGTAGTCACCTGTTGAACCATAGGTCATTCTCCCTTGAATGGATTGTGCCCCTCACTGTGCTACCAACAGCACAGGAGGTGTGCCTAAACAAAGGAATTGCAATAAAGACGCCTGATTTCTCCAACCGGAACAAAACAAGAATTGTTCATATATTTTCAATATGTTAGAACCCGCCCCGCAAAAATCGTCCTGTAGAAGGTCTCCAAGGGAAATATTCACGCCGTGACAGAGCGTCCCAATTTCGCACACCAGCGTCTCAAGATATGGCAGTTCAAAGGGGAACACGGGTAACTTCAGCAGCCCACCGGGGGGGATTTCACCCGTCAAAAGCAATTGGTACCTTTTTTGCTGTTTAACTGATTATCCCTCTTTTATCGGCTGACAATTGAGCATGCCAGTAACGGTGAAAAGCGCCTTATGCCTTATAACCTACTGAAAGGACTGATCATGTTTGCCGCCACCCCAAAAAAATTTCGCCCGGTTCTAATTGGCATTGCAACGTTGGCCTGCATGGCCACGCTGGTGTATATCACCTACGGATTCGGTATCCTTCCGCAACTTAGCCATCTGGAACAAGAAGTGGCCTTTCATCATTGCGAACAGGTTCAAACCCTTGTCGGTGTCGAGCTGGATGCACTGAGTGCCCTGGCCAAGGATTACACCAGTGTCGACGCCACCCAGGCTGAAACACCTCCTGCCGAGTTGTCGTGGTCCCATCGTCTGACCCAGGAGATGCTGCATCACCACGGTCTTGATGAAGTGGTCGTCCTTGACAAGCGGGGCACGTTGCTGTTTAGCCGAAGCAATGCCCAGCAGCGCGACCATGACACCGAACTGTACCGCGCGGCATTCAATCTCACCCAGCTCAGCGCCCGCTCCGCCATCAGCGGCCTGTTGCACAGCGAACAGGGCATCAGTCTGGTGGCAACCCACACCATGAGCACGGACCACCCCGACCATGGTGATGACACTGTGATCCTGTGCCGTCGCCTCACCCCGGAGGTGATCGCTGACTGGTCACGTCGGCTGCACCTCGACATTGATCTGACCGATCTGGCACAGATAACCCACGACGACCCGCAACAATTCGTCACGCTCATCAAGCAGGCTCAGGCCCCGCAGTTGACCATCAATAACACGGTTATCGAAGCAAAAACGCTGCTTTTTGACATCGGCAAAACCCCAATTGCACTGATCCGGGTCAACGTCCCTCGTCAGGCCTATATGGCGTCTCACGCCACGTCTCTGGCAGCGCTATTCATGATCAGCCTTCTGCTGAGCGCCATCACCCTTGTAACGGCGTGGGTGTTTTCGCGCCGGGCACAACAACCACTCTCAGATCTGGCCGATCAGGTCCGCCAACGCCGTCAACACCATCAGCCGAAGCCGCTGTCCGAACATCTGGTTACCGCAGAGCTGACCCGGGAGATCAACGGACTGTTTGATGACCTCGACGAATGCCGCCAAAGTCAGATCCATACCCAAGTCAGATCCGACTTGCTTAAACAAGTGGTTCCGTGTGCAATCTTCACCGTCGACCACCGTCGTGTCATCACCAGCTGGAACGATCGGGCGGAACAACTCACCGGCTACCGTGCTGATGAAATGATCGGCAACTCCTGTTACCGCTTTGCTCTGTCTCCCTGTCTTCGTCAGTGCGGACTGTTTAATCAACAGATCGATAAGCCGGTGATGGGGCGTGAATGTACCATTCGTCATAAAAACGGCACCCTGCTCACCATCAGCAAAAATGCCAATCTGCTGCGTGACAACCAGGGCGAGGTGATCGGCGGCATTGAATGCTTTGTCGACATTACCCACCATAAGCGTGATGAACAGGCGTTGCAGTGGGAAGTCTCCCTCAACAGTCGTCTGGCCAGTCTGTCGCACGCCATTGTTCAACAACATGCCGACCAGCATGAAATCGCCCGACAACTGCTCAGTCATGCCCGCAATCTCACCGACAGCCGCCATGGTTTTATCGCCGCAATCAATCCCGGCGGCAGCCAATTATTGTGGGACTACACCTCACTGTTTGAGGAATTTTGCGGCAACGGCAGCGCCACCATTCCGGCAGCAGCAGCGGGACGCGGCTCCCTGTTGCACGCGGTATATAATCGTAAAACCGGTGTCTACTTCAACGGACTGGAACGTCTCAATGTTGCGCATTTGGCTGGGGGGATTCAAAAACCGCTGCGCCATTTTATGGCGGTGCCGGTAGACGATGGCGAGCGCATCGTCGGACAGGTCGCGTTAGCCAACAATGACGAGGGGTACTCGGTACGTGACCTGCAAGCCATTGAGCAGCTGGCTGAACTGTTCGCCGTTTATCTGGCCCAGAAACCAACGCCGGCGCAAACCGCCTGAGGTGCCCTGCCCACGGCGTGCTGAGAGGTTTCTCTTGCCTTGCTGTTCAACAGGTTTCATACTGAAGCGGTTATGAATACCTCGCTGCAAATCATCAAAAACGGCCTGCTGTTGTGCCTGTTTGCCTTGTTGCTGGCCTACTTCAAAGGGCCCAGCCTGCTCTACGGCAGTCTGTCGTTTATTCTGATCGCCACCTACCATCTGGCGACGGACCAACGTTTCAGCGCTGAACAACTGTCGGATTCCGGGCTGATGACGCTGCATCTGGCCATCTATCTGCTGCTGTGCACTCTGCTGATCTGGGCGACAACCGGTCACGAAGAGAGCCACTACTGGATCATCTATTTTCTACCCATCGTCGTCGCCGGCACCAATCTGACGCTGTTACACACCTTGGCCACCTGCCTGTTCTCCTCGCTGTTTTACCTGGCGCTGATCCCCAATGCCATCTGGAGTGATCCGGTTAATCGCGCTGAAGATCTGCCGGAATTTCTCATCTCCTGTACCACTTTTTTCATCGTCGGGATCCTCATGCATGGGTTTTCCGAACAGCACCGTCGCCAACTGAAACAACAAAAGCACCTCAATGATCTGCTGCTCGACAACCGCAATGCGTTACAAAATTCGCTACGCAAACTGGAAGAGGCCGAAGAGAACCTGCGCCGCACCGACCGTCTGGCAGCGCTGGGCGAAATGTCCGCCGGTCTGGCGCACGAAATCCGTAATCCGTTGGGCATCATCGCCTCGTCAGCGCAACTGCTGCAAAACCACATCAACCCAACCGACTCCGGCCAGCTGGATCTGCTTGATGTCATTCGTGAGGAGAGCACCCGCCTCAATGATCTGGTGACAACATTTCTCCGTTTCGGCAGACCGGGCGAGCCACAGCTCAAGTCGTACCAACTGGAAAACCTGATTGACAAAACCGTGGAACAACTGCGCCCCGTTGCCGAACAGCATCAGGTGGCACTGACGTTTTCACCCGCCCATCCGACAACCACGGTCTATGTCGATGCCGATATGATTCAACAACTGCTGCTCAACCTGTTGCTCAACGCCATTGAGGCCTGTTCAGAACAGGGCAATGTGGTAATTCATGCGCTCAAAAAGGACAACCAGGCGCACATCATTGTCACGGACAATGGCGAAGGGATTGCCAAAGAGGTCCTGCCGACAATTTTCAACCCTTTTTTCACCACCAAAGACGGCGGCACCGGCCTCGGCCTGGCCACGGCCCATAACATTGCCCAGAGTCACGGCGGTGATATTCATGTCACCAGCCAGCCCGGCCACGGCAGTCGTTTCGTTGTCACCTTGCCTCTGGAGACCCACTGATGGCCCACATCCTGATCGTCGATGACGAAAAAAACTACCGCATCGTTCTCGGCCAGTTATTGGAAAGTGTCGGCCATCATGTGACCCGCGCCGACAACCCTTATGCGGCGCTCGACATCCTGTCGGGCGAACAGATTGATCTGATCATTTCCGATCTGAAGATGCCGCGCATGAGCGGCATCGACTTTCTGCGTCATGTCAACGACGAGATCGGACCGGTGCCCTTTATCATGCTGACTGCCTATGCCACGGTTCAGACCGCCCTGCAAGCCATGAAGATCGGTGCGTTTGACTATCTGCTCAAGCCCTTTGATAACGAAGAGATGCTGTTGACGGTGGACAAGGCGCTGGATTATTCAAAACTGCAGAATGAAAACTGGCTGCTGCGCCGTGAACTGGAGCAAAACCGCGATCGCACCCTGGTCGGCAACAGTCCGGCCATGGAATCGCTACGCAACCAGATCGCCCAGGTGGCGCCGGCCAAAACGTCGATTCTTATCACCGGAGAGAGCGGCACAGGCAAGGAGCTGGTCGCCCAGGCATTGCACCGACTCAGCCCGCGCAGCAACAAGGCGCTGGTCTCCATCAACTGCGCTGCCTTTGCAGAAAACCTGTTGGAGAGCGAACTGTTCGGCCACGAACGCGGCGCCTTTACCGGGGCTCTGGAACGGAAGAAAGGGTTGATGGAAGTCTCAGACGGCGGCACACTGTTTCTGGATGAGATCGGCGAATTCCCCCTTAATCTGCAACCGAAATTACTCCGTGTTCTGCAGGAGAAAACCTTCCGTCGGGTCGGTGGCACAGCCGAGATCAGCAGCGATATCCGCATCATCGCCGCCACGCATCGCAACCTGGAACAGATGATCACAGAGGGGACATTTCGCGAAGACTTGTACTACCGCCTCAATGTGGTGTCACTGCATCTGCCGCCACTGCGTCATCGCCGCGAGGATATCCCGTTACTTTCCCAGTTGTTTCTCGAACGTCTTTCCCGCGACATGGGCTGCCCGCTGCCACAACTGTCGTCGCAGGCGCAGCACGACCTGTATCACTACGAGTGGCCCGGCAATGTCCGCGAACTGCAGAACATTCTCGAACGCGGTCTGCTGTTCTGTGACGGCCCCACTCTTGAACAAAACCACCTGCCGCAACAATTCCACAGCCAAGCACCACACCACAACGGTTGCTCAGAAACAGCAGCAATGCCGCTGCAGCAACCACTTCCCGAGCATCTGGAAACCATTGAACAGAAACTGATCCAGGCCGCCCTCATTGATGCGCGCGGCGTCCAGGCCAAAGCGGCGGAACTGCTCGGGATCAGTCGCAGTAACCTGCAGTACAAGCTGAAAAAATACCATCTCGTCTGACCGCACCGGACGCTGTAAAAATTTTTGTCTATTGAAGAACCAGAACGGGCATCTTGTACAAATCTTTGTACAAGATGCCCGCCAAAAGAACATCTTTCCCTTATTTTACAGCCACTTACAAAACGGCAAACTCTTTGCAAAATAGAGCGATGTAGTCATCGGGTACGTCTCATGATTCACCTTATTTTTGCAAAGGAATTCCACATGCATGAATTGGCTTCGACCGCCCCCCATGTTGCAAAGGTCAAAACTGAGCAGAATCATCGCCAACGCATCAAACACAGTCTCGACAAAGCTGAAAAATACTCTTCCCGGAAGCTGCACAAACACGCGGCTGAAATGGCCCTGATCTCGCGAGCCGTCGACCACCTTTCCCCGCTGCCGCGCACCTGGCTCGATGCCCCGTGCGGTGTTGGCCGGGCCACCATTTTGCTGGCACATCGTGGACTCGACGTCACCGGCGTCGATCTGGGCGAAGGCGCGCTGCATGTAGCACAACAGGCCGTGGAGCGTCAGGACCTGAATGCGCGGATAGAGAAAGCGGATCTGCTTGACCTGCCTTACTCTGACCATCAGTTTGACGGGCTGCTGTGCTTTCGTCTCATCCACCATCTGCCCACACCGCAGCACCGCCGCGAGATTATCGACGAGCTGTGCCGGGTCACCAAAGATACTGTGCTGATCTCCTATCTGAGTCCCTGGTCGCCAACCAGCGTCAAACGGGCTTTGCGTTGTCGGCTGACAGGTCGCAAATCGGTACAGAACATCACCCCCTTGTCGGAGCTGAAAAAACACTTTTCCGCCAACGGCTTCACCCTGATCAACGACCTGGCGCAACTGCCGCTGGTGCACTCCCTGCATCTGGCGGTGTTTAAACGTCACAGTCCGTAATGGCGATGCTTCGTTTTTATTTTCGCCATCTCGCGATCCCTCTGCCCCTGCTTTTCGGTCTGTTTTACCTGTTTGATGGACGGGGTTGGGACCTGCTGTGCAGTGATCTCTTCTTTGATAGCGCTCAAGGTCTTTGGCCGTATAAACACAGTTGGTGGGCCAATGAATTACTTCACGACGGTGGCCGTCATCTGATCGTGGTCATTGCCGCAACCGACCTGCTTCTTTTTGCGTTGTCGTTTTCCCACCATTCGCATTGGCGTCAGGCGCGCCGCGTCAGTGGCTACCTGTTGTTGTGTATCGCGCTGGGAACGGGTTTGACCGCTATCGGTAAAAAAATCACCCACCGCCACTGCCCCAAGCACTACCAGCGCTATGGCGGCACAATTCCGTACCAGCCCATTCTGGCACTGAACAACAAACGGCAGGCGACAACCAAAGGCGGTCCCGGACGTTGTTTTCCAGCCGGACACGCCTCCGGCGCTTTTTCCCTCATCGGCCTGTATTTTATCGGCCAGCGCCATTCGCGGTCGTTCGCCATGGCCGGACTGTCCTTCAGCATGATTCTTGGACTTCTGTTCACATTCGGCCAGCTGGTCCGTGGCGCTCATTTTATTTCACACAGCATTGCCACACTGATCCTGTGCTGGACGATTGCCGTTCTGTTCGCCCCGCTGGTGATAAACCCCGCTGAACATCCTCTGCCCACGAAACATTAGGAAAAACGATGAACCGTTGCCTTAAACTCAAAGTGCGCGGCAAGCGCCTGACCCGTCAGTTTATTTCCCACGAGAGCCGCTTTATCCTCAAGTGGTATCTGGTGCTGTTAGGCGTGTTTGGCTTGCAGCGAGCAGCTCTATTGGCCTACAACCATTCGCTGACAAAAGGTGTCGATACCACAACATTGCTCAACAGTTTTGTGGTTGGGTTGCGATTTGATCTGGCGACAGCGACCTATCTGCTGGCACCGTTATTTCTGTTACTGGTGTTCAGCCATCGCAGCCGACGCATGCTCAGCTGGCTGATGCCGTTGTTGCTGGCAATCCTCATTATCGGCGGGATTGCCGAGTTAAACTTTTATCGTGAATTTGAAAGTCGTTACAACAGCCTGGTGTTCGAATACCTCAGCCATCCTTTTACCGTCGGCGGCATGGTATGGGACGGCTATCCGGTCGTACGCCATCTGCTGGTTGCAGCCTTGGTTTTTGGCACCTTATGGCCTATTCATCGCCGCATTCTGCGCTCACTGCGTCAAACACCTGCACCGCCGCTGGCGATTCGTGATCGCCTCGGGCGCACCATGGGCAACACTCTGTTCATCGTCTTGATGGTGTTTGCCATGCGCGGCGGATTCCAGCATGAGCCGCTGCGTTGGGGAGACGCGTTCTTTTCCGAACAACCTTTTGCCAATCATCTGGCTCTCAATGGCATGTTCACTCTGGGGCGCACGGCCTGGGACCAGATCTACAGCACTCAGGAATCCTGGACTGCGGCCATGAAGGATGAAGAGGCTCTCAAGGCCACCCGTCAACTGGTCCTGACCCAGCGCGACACCCTGCAGCAGCCCGATATTTTTCCCCTGCTGCGTCAGTCGCAAAACCCTGCGCCATTACAGCCGATCTCTGATCGCCCCCCCAATGTTGTGGTTATCCTGATGGAAAGTTTTGCCGGGCGGATGGTCGGGGCTCTCGGCCAAGCCGCGCCGATCACGCCGGACTTTGACCAGTTGGCCAAACAGGGTGTGCTATTCACCCGCGCGTTTTCCAACGGAACCCACACCCATCAGGGGGTTTACGCCAGCATGGCATCATGGCCTAACCTGCCCGGTTATGAGTACCTGATGAAGATGATGGAAGCCAACCAGGCCATGTCCTGTCTTCCGGAACTGCTCAAGCGACGGGGCTACCAGACTTTGTTTCTCTATAATGGTGAATTTTCCTGGGACAATAAGGAAGGATTTTTCCGCCAGCACGGTATGGAGGAGTTCATCGGCCGGGATGATTATGTCAATCCCTATTTTGTCGACCCGGTGTGGGGTGTTTCCGATATTGATGTGTTTCGTCGCGCCAACGCGGAGTTCCGTGAGCGGGCCAAGAAGGGGCCGTTCTGCGCCACCATTCTGACCCTGTCGAATCATTCTCCGTTCAACCTGCCTGATCCTCTGCCTTTCACAGCGGTTGA
Source organism: Desulfuromonas acetoxidans DSM 684 (assembly GCF_000167355.1). Taxonomy (NCBI): domain Bacteria; kingdom Pseudomonadati; phylum Thermodesulfobacteriota; class Desulfuromonadia; order Desulfuromonadales; family Desulfuromonadaceae; genus Desulfuromonas; species Desulfuromonas acetoxidans. Next base: position 103,469 of record NZ_AAEW02000009.1, on the reverse strand, counting down.
CGCCCCGGCAGGCCAGGAAGGGCGCTATAACGCCATGCGTTTTGCCGACTGGAGCCTGGGAGAATTTTTTCGCCTGGCCCGTCAGGAGGCGTATTTCGACAACACTCTGTTTGTCATCACCGGCGACCACGGCTTTGCCAGCTCACCGATGGTCACCAGCATGAATCTGTCGCGTTTTCATGTGCCACTGTTGTTTTACGCGCCATCCATGTTGGCTCCGCAAACACGAACCACGGTCGCCAGTCAGGTTGATATCGTTCCCAGCATCCTTGGCCTGCTCTCTAAAAACACGCGGCATCAGAGCTGGGGTCGCAACCTCTTCGCTCTGCCCGCAGGTGATGGTGGTTTTGCCATGATCAAACCGTCGGGTGGCGAGGAGCGGGTTGCCCTGATCGAGGATAATTATCTGCTGCAGATCGCACCGAAAGAGAAGCCGCGCCTTTATCGTTATCAGCTTGGCAGCCAGCCATCATCAAGCAAAGATCTTGCTGCAGAGCAAGCGTCTCGGGTCACCAGAATGAGCCATCAGGTTGAGGCGTATGTTGAAACAGCGATCCTGTCGCTGCGCCAACGGATCGTCGGCGTTCCACAGCGCCAACCGTCACCAACCGCAATCGCAACCCGCCCCGCAGAGTTGCCAGCGCGGCAAGTCGCTCGCCAATAAGTGCTGCTATCCGCTCTTCACCTTCCGTTCCACGGGTGATGGTCTGAACCTCATTTCAGACCATCACCATTCCCCATGCAGATAACGACATCTTTGTCGAAACCAACAAGTTTCGTCGAAGAACCCCGCTAAACCGACACGTCATTGATATTTATAACCATCTGAAAAAACAGTATTTTTATCTTTTTTTTCAAGTTGGCACACCGGTTGCTCATGTCTGAGGGTACAGCGCTGAAACCCCAACCTCTAACGTGAAAGGACATAGCAATGACTGTGATGAATTCTGTAAAAATCGTTTCTGCTGTCGTACTGATGATGGCAATCACCTCTCTGCCCTATACCGCTGATGCCAGCTCCCGCTTCCGCGGCGAAAGTGCCGGAACCGGCCTCTACTTGGTGGATACCGATGGTGACGGTATCGGCGATACCCGTCCCGAGCCCGGTACCGGCATGGGTGCCAACGCAACCAATTTTGTCGATGCTGATGGTGATGGTGTGTGCGACACCTATGCAGCAGGTGGTCAGCAACTGCTCGACGGCTCGGGTGTTCCTGAAGATGCTCTGCAGCTTCAAACCCAGGAGCGGATCCGTCTGCGGACCCAATCCGGCCGTTAATCGCACAGCCGTTCCTCTCCGACGGGAGAGGAACGGCTTCTTTTCACCCCCAAATCGAAAGAGCCCCCTATGAAGCTGACCACACGTATTTGTCTCGTACTATGTGTCGTCCTGTTACCGACACTGTGCCTGGCAGACTCCACAGAAACTAACTGGCCCGAAGCCGTGCAACAATCACCGGAGACCAGTTGGGTCCATGGTGTCTCGGCACGCATCACCTATATGTGGCTGGATGAGACCGAATATCTCGAAGAAATTGACGATGATATCTATCGCTGGAAAGAGCGTAACCTGATGGTTCAGGTGGACAAAGCTCTCGGCAAATCCCGGTTCGGACTCGGCTATATCGACGGCACCATCAAGCAGGAAAATGAGCTGTTTAACGACACCGATTTTGCCCTGACCCGCAAAGCTCCCTTTGCAAGCTTTGACTATCAGTGGTCGCCCCATCTGCTTACCCGCACCCGACTACGCTACGAGCAATTCAGCGACGACGGCAATTCCGGTTTTTACCAAGTGGGCGATGACGAGGAGTTGTGGACCGGCTATGCCGTGGTCAGTTATCTCAATCAACAGTGGTGGGTGAATGTCAGCTATGCCCGCGAGCGCGATCCGGAACCGATCTACGATGCCGCCAGTGACCGCGTTGAACTCGATATTACTGCTCAGGCCCTGACCGGCACCACTTTTGGTTGGGTGTGGACACCACAATGGGAAACCTCGGCAGGTATCTACTATGAAAGTTATGGCTCTGATCGTCCGGACCAGTTCAACTACACCGGCCAGGTGACCCATCAACCTGCCTGGTTCACGCCACTACGCGCCTCTCTGGGGGTCGGTTATTACACCGAAGAACAGGACACCCTGGTCAACCTGACCCTCAACTACCGTCAGAGAATCGCCCAGAGCCTCGATCTGCAACTTGAATATCAGCTCGAATACTCCGATGACGAGCAATCGCTGCTCAATCAGGGGCAGGCGGTGATCCGCTACAGCTTTGCCCAGCACTGGAGTCTGGTAATACTGGGAGAGTACAGCCGTGAATCAGGGGATGACAAGGATACCACCCTGTTTGCGGCGGGCAGTCTGGAGTACCGATTTGATTCGTAAATTATGATTGGCAACAACAGCCACCGTAAGGAGATCCTCCTGAGAACCGGAAAGGGCCGGTGACATACGTCATCGGCCCTTTTTTATCATCTTGTCCCGTCCTGAAATAAGTTTACACCTTGGAGACTTATTTATGGACAGAGTAGAAAGCAAGCGGAGTCGGCGGACTCAACGAGATTACACAATGGGCTTTAAATTGCAGGTTGTTGATGCCGTAGAAAAAGGCGATATGACCTACAAGCAGGCCCAGAAGATCTATGGCATCCAGGGTCGCTCAACCGTGCTAACATGGTTAAGAAAGCACGGAAAGTTGGATTGGACCCAGCCAGTGAGGCTCGCTATGCCCAAAACTCCCAAAGCCAAAGAAACCCCTGCACAAAAGATAAAGCGACTTGAGCGCGAACTTGAAGATGAACGTCTTCGTAATCTGCTCTTGAATGAAGTTGTTGATATCCTGGATTCTGAGCACGGAATGAGCTTGAGAAAAAAGTATATTGCCAAGGAGCGAGACGCATTCAAAAACACAAAGGGCTAAGTTTGAGCCGCGCTTGCAAGCTTCTTGGCATCAGTCGGCAGGCCGTTTATCAAAGAGAAAGGCGCACCCAGCAACGCAACATAGAGCTGGCTCCCGTCGAAGGGATGGTGATGGAGTTGCGACGATTCATGCCGAGGTTGGGCGGTCGCAAGCTGTACTCACTGCTGAAACCGAAATTTGATGCTCAGGGCATCAAATTAGGTCGGGATGGATTTTTTGATTATTTACGAGAGCATCGGCTGTTAGTTCCACCGGTCAAACGATTCATCAAGACAACGCAGAGCAGGCACTGGATGAAAAAATATCCGAATCTTATCGCGAGTCAGGATATCAATCGGGCTGAACAGGTCTTTGTCAGTGACATCACGTACGTTGAAACAGATGAAGGGGTTCATTATCTATCGCTGGTTACTGATGCTTATAGCCGTAAAATCATGGGGTATGAGGTCAGTGACAATCTACGCGCAGAAAGTGTTGTCAAGGCATTACGTCAAGCAGCCAGACAACGCCAGACAGGTAAACCGTTGTTACACCATTCCGATAGAGGATTACAGTATTGCTCATCAATCTATCAGGAAGAGCTGAAGCGTCATGACATAACGCCATCCATGACAGATGGTTACGATTGTTATCAAAATGCTTTGGCTGAGAGGGTGAACGGAATTCTGAAGCAAGAGTTTTTGTTGTTTAAGTGTCGTGATTTGCAGGAACTGAAGGACTTGGTTCGCGAATCGGTCGCTATTTACAACCGCCTACGGCCGCACCTTAGCTTGAATATGAAAACACCGGAAGAAGTACACAAAAAAGCCACCTCCATGGGGGAGGTGGCTTAGGAATAAACTGTCAACGTATTTTAGGACGTGACATCCGTCAACAGGCCATTGCCTGCCACAGTTATTTCAGATCCTCTTTATTCAAATTGTATTTGGACATTTTATAACGCAGTACCCGCTCGCTGATACCAAGGGCTTCGGCAGCACGTGTCTGTACCCCGTGATATTGGCGCAGCGTATCGAGCAACATCTGCCGTTCCACAGCCTCCACCCGCTCGGTCAACAGCCCGGAGTTGTTTTCCGGTTGCGGCGGCTGCAACAGGGGAGCAGGCAGATCAACCCGGCGAATCACCGGGCCGCGCACCAGGGTGGCCAGACGCTGAATCAGATGTTCCAGTTCACGAACATTGCCGGGATAGTCGTATTTGATCAGAGCATCCATGGCAGCGGGTTCGATCTGAATAGGTCGCAGCGCATATTGCTCAAGAAAGTTCTCCACCAGCATGGGAATATCTTCCCGCCGCTGACGCAACGGCGGGATCTGCATTTCAAACACATTCAATCGGTAATAGAGGTCTTCGCGAAAACGACCCTCCTGGACCATTTTCGGCAGATCGCAGTTGGTCGCGACCAGCACCCGGGCATCGACCTCCCGTTCCAGTTCAGCGCCAACCGGGCAAATGCGTTTTTCCTGCAGGGCACGTAACAACTTGGCCTGCAATCCCAGAGGCAGCTCGCCGATCTCATCGAGAAACAACGTGCCCCCCTGAGCCGCTTCAAAACGTCCGCTGCGACGCGACGTCGCGCCGGTGAAGGCGCCTTTTTCATGACCGAACAGCTCAGACTCAAATAGATTATCGGGCAGGGCGGCACAGTTGACTTCGACAAACGGTCCGTTGCTGCGTTCACTGAGCTGGTGCAACAGGCGGGCAATACGCTCTTTACCAGTGCCGGTTTCGCCATGGATCAGCACGGTCCAAGGACTGCGAGCCACCCGGCGCACCAATGACAACAGGTGCTGCATAGCTTCACTGCTCGCCGCTACCGGTAACGGCAGCTCATCATCTTCAAGATCCTGCTCCATTTCGCTCAGATCCTGTTCGATAAGCTGTTGCTGTTCACAACGTTCAATGCGTTGGGCCAACTCGGTAAGATCCACGGGCTTTTCGAGAAAGTCACTGGCCCCCAGCTTCATCACCTTGACTGCGGTTTCCACGGAACCAAAGGCAGTGATGAGAATCACCCGCAACAACGGATTTGATTCGCGCAACTTTTCCAGCACTTCATCCCCGTTCAGACCGGGCATACACAGGTCCATCAACACCAGACTGATGGGGTAGCGGGCACACAGTTCCAGAGCCTCTTCGCCGTTGGAGGCGGTGAGGACTTTATAGCCGCGCTTATTTAAAAAGCCCTGCAACATCTCCCGTTGCACTTGTTCATCATCAACGACAAGGATGGTCATACATTTCTCTTCAGGGGGAGTTGGACCAGCGCCCGGAAACAGTCATTTTCGACAATCGACAACGTAATCTGACCACCGTGCGCTACGGCAATCTTGCGCACCAGGGTCAAACCGAGTCCGGTTTGCCGGTCCTTGGTTGTAAAATAGGGTTCAAGCAGATTGTTGATGTCATCACTGACGTCATGGGTGCGGTTCTCAATGCTCAGTTTGGCCTGCCCCTGTTCGATCAGCAGACTGACACTGACAAAGCCACCACGCGGTTGCGCCTCCAGAGCATTCTTCAGCAAATTTTCGACAAGCTGGCCAAGCAAATCGCCATCGGCCTCAAATTCGATGGGTTGCAGCTGGCTGTTGACACGGATGTGATGGGCATCAAATTGGGGCCGATAGAGATTGACAATACGCTCAATCAACTCATGAAACGCGACGCTTTTCATCTCCGGCTTCAGCGGTAAAGCGTAGCGCTGCAGCCCATGGACAATCTCGTTGGTCCGCTTCACAGCATCACTCATCGCCACCAGCAGCTCTTCGTGCTCCCCTTCGAGACCACTGGATTCCATCTGCAGACGTTGCAAGCCCATGCTGATGGCATTGAGCGGATTGCGAATTTCATGGCTAATAGTGGCCGCTGCCCGCCCCAGAGAGGCGTCTTCACGCTGGACAGCCAACTGCTGGTGCAGTTGCCACAGATCTTCAACATGGCGGTTCTGATAACGGTACAGTTGCCAGGACAACAGCAGACCTGCGGCAAATAGAAAGCCGCTGAAAATAAAGAATTCCCGCCACAGCACAGAGATACGCTCATTGAGGCTGGTCGATTCCACCTCCAGCAGCAGGGTTTGCTGGCCCAGGATAATCTGACGTTGTGTCGCTGAAGATCTCAGACTGTACAACTCATTCTGGCGGGTGATTTTTGCCGTCGGCTCAAGACGCAGACTGTCAATACCGGCAAGACGACTTAAGGCGGCCAAAAGTTGCTTGACCCCCATCTGCTCCTGAAGTTGCTCCAGAGAACGGGCCGGTAGCCCGACGGCAATCAGTCGAGCACTATCGGGAACCTTCCACAACAGGATATATTCGTGGCGTTGCTCACGGTGAATCAGCAGGTGCTTCTGGTGGCTGACATCGAACAGCGGCTGTTCAAACCAGACAGGCGGCGACATCACCGCTTCTTCACCGGTTCGCTTGATCCAGATCCCCTCGAGCCCGTTCTCTTGGGCATAGGCTGCAAGCTCACGGGCATTGAACGGCTCCACCTCATCAAGGTAGGCGATAAACCGGGCGATATTGACGAGAAAGTCACTGACGATCTGTTCAACAACTTCCTGGGAGCGACTGGCCGCTTTGACATTGGTGGCAACGATTTCAGCCACCAGTTGCGCATGTTCATTGACATGTTCTTCAAACGCATGGCGTGTCTGTGCCATCTGCCAGGAGAAATAGCCGAGAACCATGGCAACCAGCACAGCAAAAACGATCAGATTGGCCTGCCACAAGACAAAGCGGCCCTGCTCTTTGATATCTCTGGGGCTCAATGGTGCCCCCGGCCTTGACCCTGTCCTTGACCATGCCCTTGGCCTCGACCTGCGCCCAGACCACCGCGATGGCTCTTGCCGTTCTGGGCTTTACGCAGCCGGGAACGGACACCGGTCTTATCGTTGTCGGCGGCACCGCGTCCGAGATTCTTTTTAACGCTGCCGGAAACGACCGCTGATCTGAGGTTGCCGGAGTCGGTTTTCACCTGAAGCGTTTCGCCCAGGCGGATATCGGCAGGGATGCTTTTGGCCTTGACGGTCACTTCGCGGGTGGTTTCATTTTCATCCACCACTTCAAGCGTCACAGATCCCTTCTGGCGATCCACATCCATCACACGCCCGTGGATCTCCCCGGCCTGTGCCGAGATCACCCCGCCCATCAGGATCAGAACAACCAATATAATCCGCATATCGCCACCTTTTTCGTATAATCACCATCTGAGAAATCAGAGTTTTGCCAGACCTGTTGCATCTGCACATAAGCGCTCAGATTTTTTTGCCATTGCCAGTCGAGCCGAACCGCCGCCGTCCATTGACGGTCGTCGCTCTTGTCATAATCACGTGCCAGCCAACTGCCCCACAATTCGCCGCTCACGCTGGAGGTGAAGAACATCTGCCAGCCATGTTCAACACCATAACCCTGGTACGATTCCCAGGACAGGGTGGAGTCGTTATCCTGATAAAACACTTTCACATCACAAAACAGATCCGCCGTAAAACGGTATTCCCCCTGACCGATGATCCCGAATTCACGGTCATGACGCGATTCGTTGATCTCAACCAGAGTTTCCTGCGTTGTCGTTTGTCCATTGCTACCATTGCCATTGCCCTGGCCGCCTGAAGTTTCAGTCTCTTCGTAAACCGTCGACACCCAGTTATACCCCTGACGGTAGTCAGCATAACGACAGTAGCCGCTCACCCCCAGGCTGATCTGTTCATTAATAAACCGTTCAACCTGACACCCCACCTCAAGGGCATCGAACTCGTCTTCGCCAACCAGATCGTCGCGGTAAGAGCGCCCTTCAACATAAAACAGGCTGTGCCAGAGGCCGTCTTGCCACCGTCTAAGGCAGGAGGCTCCAAGTAAGAATTCCCGGCGGTCCTCCAGCCGGGTAAACGCATCGTATGACGCCCAACCATAGCCTTCAACATACAGAGCCGGTCGATCGACAAGCGGTTGATACAACTGCACCTGGTAGCGCATGAAAGGCGACCCCTGTTTGTCGGTACTGGCTGCCACATTGTCGTCATAACCGCACGACAGATCGACGCGACCGCCCAATGCCAGGCAATGTTGCGGGAGCAGACTGCTCAAAACCAGCAGCATTGCTGCCAGAATCGGGGTAGATCGCCACCATGTTTTAAAGATACGGATGATACAGGTATAAACAGCAAGAGCCATTCCAAGCCACCCAAATAGGTTGTTTTAGGAGATAAACCTCTCTATTGTCGACATTTTTGCCGGGTTTTGTCGACTTTTTTGTCGAAAAAAAACACCCCGTCGCAAAAAAAATCGCGGCGGGGTGGTGTACCAGAGGTCAAAAAACGTCGAGAACGGATGAATTACAGGCGAACATCCACGTAGGATTCGGAACGCAGATTTTCACGCCATTCCTGTAGCTTCTGATCCATTTTCTGCTGGCTTAATTCGCCGCGGATCTGCTCTTCAACCGTCGAAATATCAGCCACACTCCCTGGGATCCGTTCCTCCACTTTCAGGATATGCAAGGCATCTCCCAAGGGAATAAGCGGGGTATGGTCACCACTGTCAAGATCGGCAATGGCCTGCTCAAACGTTTCGGACAGCTCACCGGCAACAAAACTGCCCATCTCACCGCCTTCAATGCGGGTGCGTGGCGACATATTGACCAGAACCTCATCAACACTTTCGCCATCGTCGAGTTTACGCAAAGCGATTGTAGCATTTTCCCGCGCCGCAGTCGGATCATCGCCCAGAGGGAAAGTCAGGCGGCTGAGTCGGACACGCGGCGACTGACGATACTGATCGAGGTGCTCCTGATAGTAGTTACGCACCTCCTGGCGGGTGATATCCACTTTACTTTTAACTTCATAGCCCATCAATTTGTAGCGCAAAATCTGTCCGCGCAACTGCTCACGGTAGCCGGACATGGACAGCCCCTGGGCGATCAACGCCTGTTCGAGCTGCTCGCGACTGATGTTGTTCTGCTGCTGAACATCGTTGATCGCCGTCTCGATATCGTCGTCCGACACCTCGAGACCAATCTCACGACTGCGTTGTTCCATGAGCCGTTCGTTAATCATGTTGTCCAGTTCCTGACGCTTTTGGGCGTCCGTCGCCGAGCGTTCGCCGCGACTGACCAGGCGCTGCTCCAGTTGACGGGTGGTAATGATCTCATCATTGACAACCGCGGCAATTTTACTGAGTTGCTCGGCCCACACCGATGGGATAATCAGGCTGAACAACAGTGCGGTAAAGACAATTTTTTTCAACATAGGGCGTTAAACCTCAAAGTGGAAAGTTAACAGAATGGTGAATTGCTGCACGTTATCACGGTCCGCAAAATGCCTGCAATTGCTTTTTGGCTTCCTCAATCAGCTCAATATCGCTGCCGCGCTCGTTGAGACGCACGGCAATGCGGAAATCTGGTGACAGGCTGTAGCGTTGCGGATCTTCCTGAATCAACGCCAGCAAGGCATCTGGAGACACGGTGGTGGTCGGGTGAAAGCCAAACACCAGACGACGGCCGTCGAATTCGGCCAGATCAATGCGGAGTCGTTTCAACTCAACACGCAACTTCATCATCTCAAGCAGAACCAGGCCCGGTTGCGGGATTTCACCATAGCGATCCTGCAGTTCATCGACAATATCGTAAAGCGTGGCATCGTCTTCAGCCGCAGCCATCTTTTTGTAGAACACCAGGCGCTGGTTGGGATCAACCACATAATTGTCGGGCAGAAAGGCATGTAGCCCAAGACGGATCTCCGGATCAATACGCCCTTCGCTCTCCATCCCTTTGAGCTCTTGAATGGTCTCTTCGAGCAGCTCGGTATACATCTCGAAGCCGATGGCGGCAATTTGACCAGCCTGACGGCCACCGAGCAGATCACCGGCGCCACGCAGTTCAAGGTCATGGCTGGCCACACGGAAACCGGCGCCCAGTTCGGTCAGATCCTGAAGGACTTGCAAACGGGCACGGGCATCTTTGGTCAGGGTTGCTTCGCCGGGGATCAGTAAATAGGCGTAACCTCGATTTTTGCTGCGACCCACCCGGCCACGCAACTGGTAGAGTTGCGACAGGCCAAAACAGTCAGCCCGGTTGACAATAATGGTGTTGGCGCGCGGGATATCGAGGCCGTTTTCAATGATGGTGCTGGCCACCAGCACATTTGTCTCGCCCTCAATGAAACCCAGCATCACCTTTTCCAACTCTTTTTCAGCCATCTGACCGTGACCAACGGCAATTTTAGCTTCGGGAACCAGGGTCGCGAGAAATTCAGCCATGGCGCCAATGGACTGGACCCGGTTATGAACAAAATAGACCTGGCCGCCACGCTGCAGTTCACGCAGAATGGCATTACGGATCAGATCGTCATCAAAGCGGGTGACATAGGTGCGGATCGCCAACCTGTCAACAGGAGGTGTATCGATAATCGACAGATCTCGCATACCGATCATGCCCATATTTAATGTGCGAGGAATGGGTGTGGCACTCAACGTCAGCATGGCGACCTGGGCGCGCATCTTCTTCAGGCGTTCCTTGTGCGAGACACCGAAACGCTGCTCTTCGTCGATCACTACCATACCCAGATCTTTAAAATGAACATCGCGCTGTAACAGACGGTGAGTACCGATCACCACATCGACCTGGCCTTCGGCCAGCTCTTTGAGTACCCGTTTCTGATCAGCGGCACTGCGAAAACGGGAAATCATTTCGACATGGACAGGATAACCGTGAAACCGCTCGAGAAAGGTCGCATAGTGCTGACGGGCGAGAATCGTGGTCGGGACCACTACGGCGACCTGCTTGCTGTCCAGAGCAGCCTTAAATGCGGCGCGAATGGCCACTTCGGTTTTACCATAACCGACATCACCACAGATCAACCGATCCATGGGGCGTCCGGACTGCATATCCTCCAGCACATCCTGGATAGCCGCCATCTGATCTGCTGTTTCCTCATACGGAAAGGCCGCTTCAAAGGAGCGAAACACATCGTCAGGCGGTGAGAAGGTGAACGCTTCGGCCATTTCGCGGCGGGCATAAATGGTCAGCAGTTCCCGCGCCATCTCCTCCACTGCTGCGCGGGCTTTTTGACAGGTTTTGGCCCAGGCGGTACCTCCCATTTTATCGAGACGCACCGACTGCAGATCACCGGCCGCGTATTTCTGAACTTTCTCAATTCGCTCCACCGGCAGATAAAGCATATCGCCACCGGCATATTCCAGTTTGAGAAAATCACCGCTCATGCCGCTGCTGGAAAGCTGTTCAAGTCCTAAATAAAGACCGATGCCGTGATCAGCATGGACCACATAATCGCGCTCTTTAAGTTCCGCCAGGGAGGACAGTGCGGCTTTAGCACGGAGTTCATTGCGGCGACGCCGTTTGACCCGCTGTCCGAACACCTCTTCTTCGGTAACCACCACCAGCTTTTCATCCGGCAGTTGAAAACCGCGACTGATATCAGCGCACACCCAGTGCAACGTTCCGCGCTGTTCATTCCACGGCAGGGTGGTCAAGGGCTGGGGATCAAGTTCGTAAGGCTTGAGCAGATCGTTGAGACGCTGCGCCTGCCCGGAACGCCGACAGACCAGCAGAATAGACCACTGCTGATCTGCCCATGCGGTTAAACGCTCTGCCAGATGGCGGATGCGTTGCGGCTCTGCCTGTTGAAGAAATTCACCATTCCCGCAACTTTCGACCCGCAGCACGCTTTTGTCATGATCAAGATCGTAAATATGCAGATCCGCCAGATGAATCTGCCGTTTCACCCTGAGTTGCTGCTCAAGTTCCTGGGGTGCGAGATAAAGCTGGTGGGGTTCCACATAGGGCTCTTCACCGGCGACCATGTGGGCCACACCCTGTTCAATGCTGCGACTGAATTGATCAAGGGTTTGTTCAACGGCCGGAGCATCCACCGTGACCACAGTGTCCGTGGCGAGATAATCGAACAGGCTGTCCAGTTGACCGTAATTGAGCGGCAGTAAAAAGGATCGTCCGGGAGAGAGCAAGCCTTCGCGGACCTCTTCGAGAATGGCTTCACGTTTGGTGCGGGGCAACTCCAAGGCATCACAGCGTTGCTTGAGCTGCTGACTGAACTGGTCGAGATAACTACCGGTCAGCACCATCTCCCGCGACGGTAGCAGAGTCAGCCGATCGAGCTGTTGGTCACCACTACGTTGGGTCAGGGCATCATAAACGCGCATCCGCTCAATGTAATCGCCAAAAAAATCGATGCGCACCGGCTGTTCGAGCGTTGGCGGAAACAGGTCGAGAATATCACCGCGAAAGGAGTAGGTCCCGCGATCCTCTACCAGAGGAACAGAGCGATAACCTAGATCGTGCAGCCGCTGCTGCAATTGATGGCGATCATATTCTTCTTCGAGGATCAGTTCTTCACACAGGGTGTGCAGGGCCTGACGGGGAATCACCCGTTGCTGCAGAGCCGCCGGGGTCGTCACGACGGCTTCAACCTCGCCCTGCAACACTCCGTACAAGGTGGCCAAACGCGTGGCTTCGATTTCACTGTGGGGAACCAGCGGTTCAAACGGGGCCATTTCCCAGTGGGGAAACAGACGGATTTTCTCGGGGCGAGCACTGAAAAAAGCAAGCTCTGCCGTCAACTGCCTGGCTTGGTCAAGATCGGCAACCACCACCAGGAGCGCCGGTCCGGTCGGAGTCAGCAGCCCGGCAAGAAATCGTGCAGCAGCGCAACCGTGTAATCCAAGAACTTCGGCACGCCCCGCCAATCCGTTCACCGTCTGAACAAAAGCATGTCGGGTGGTATGGGCCTGTTCTTCATTGGCCATGGTCTCTCCCCAAAAAACAAAGGGCGTGTCGAAACACGCCCCAGGTAAGCTGTGTATAAAATTACATCAGTCGCGAGGAATGGCCAGCATCCGCTCAAGGGAGCGACGGGCGGCCGTGCTGATCTCTTCGGGAACGGTGATTTGAGGCTGCATGGTCTGCAGACAGGTTAGCAACTGCTCAAGGGTAATTTTTTTCATATCTTCGCAGATAAACTCGTATTCAGGAAAGAAAAACTCCTTATCCGGGTTGTCCTTGCGTAATTGACAGAGAATGCCCCGTTCCGTGGCAATAATAAATTTCTTTTCCGAGCTGTTACGCACATACTCCAACATGCCCCCGGTCGATAAAATATGATCGACAACCTCGAGAACTTCAGGCGGACATTCCGGATGTGCCAGGCAAACGGCGTCGGGGTGTTCTTCGCGACACGCCTGAATCTGTTTAAGATGCAACTGATCGTGAACCGGACAGAATCCGGGCCACAGGTGACAGGTTTTATCAACATGGGAGGCGATATAGTTGCCCAGGTTGCGGTCGGGAATCAGAATCACTTCCTTATCCGGCAAAGAGTTGACCACTTTGACGGCGTTGGCGCTGGTGCAGCAGATGTCACTCAGCGCTTTGGTCTCTGCACTTGTGTTGACGTAGGCAACCACCGGCGCATCAGGGTATTCCTCGCGCATGGCCTGAAGTGCTTCCGGAGTGACCATATCGGCCATCGGGCAACCGGCACCCTGATCCGGCAAAAGAACAATTTTATCCGGAGCTAAAACGGCTGCGCTTTCCGCCATAAAATGGACGCCGCAAAAAACGATCACCTTTTTATCCGTTTTTGATGCCGCAATAGAGAGTGCCAGAGAATCACCAGTGACATCGGCAATATCCTGGATTTCATCACGCTGGTAATTATGGGCAAGAATGAGTGCATCGTGCTCCTTGGCCAGCTTGAGAATCTCTTGTTTGATCTGTTGTTCAGTCATATGCAGTCGCAGTTCCTTTCATTTTTGCGCATAGTAAAGGAAAACAATCCCCCCTGTCAAACGATTCCAAGCCGTTAATTCCTCGCATTTTTTAAGGATTTAGGGAACATTCGTACTGAGATGAGTTTTATATTTTTTCGAGTCGGCTCAACACGGCAGGCGAAAAATTGTTTGAACGAAATCAACCGCTCTGCCCGCTGACATAGAAAAAGAGCCTCAATCTCGTCCGCAACGCCCATAAGGAACAGCCCTTAATCCATGAATAGGCCTCTGCAACACATTAAATTCTAACGTTTTTAAAAAATTATTTAAGACTCACGCTTCCGCAGCAACTGTGGTAGTGTTGCGAGACAAATTCTTGTTTTTTCTGTGACTCTCTGTATACTGACAACTGTTTTTTAAGAATCTGGAAAGAGCTCGTTATCGCAATTGAGTTCATATCAAGGAGATGAATTAAAATGAAAACGTTTAAGTTACTGTGCCTTTTTGCGTTGATCCTGATTCTCGCAGCTGGCTGTGCCAAACCGGTCACTGAAGACACGGGCACAGAAGAAGCCTGTGAAGTAACCGAAGTGGCTCCCACAACCGAACCCGTTCCCAGTTACACGGATTCAGCTGTAACCGAAACCACTCCTGCTGTTGAGCCTGTTGCCGCTCCGGTTCTCGGTACGGTTTATTTTGAGTTTGACCAATACACTCTGTCCGCTGAAGCACGCGACACTCTGGCAGAAAATATGCGCTACCTGCAGGCCAACCCCGGAACAACTCTGGTGATTGAAGGCCATTGTGACGAGCGTGGCTCGGATGAATACAATCTGGCTCTTGGTGAGCGTCGTGCCGTGGCTGCCCAGCAGTACCTGACCTCCATGGGCGTTGCAACGGACCGTCTTTCCACCATCTCCTACGGTGAGGAAAAACCCGTTGATATGGCCAGCACGGAAGAGGCGTGGGCCAAAAACCGTCGCGCCGAGTTTGTACCCAAACCTTAATTCTTCCCGTTTGACTGCAACAACCAGGGGGGACTGTGCCTAAAAAGGGTACAGTCCCCTTTTTGTCTGAGGAGACGTTATGCGCCCCTGTTCTTATCTCACTGTCATCGGCCTTGTGCTGCTTTCCGGCTGTGTTCCTCTGCAGCAGACGACATCCAACCAGGGTGCCCAGATCAATGCCCTGAAACAGCGTCTGACCGCACTGGAACAGCGCAGCATCAGCCAACCCCCATCAACAGACGCGGCTCAATTGCGCAATATTGCCCGCCAACAGGCCAACCTGAAAGCAGAACTCGATACATTACGCGTCGACCTGCAAAGTCTAACCGGACGCCTGGAAGACCAACAGCACAGCATCATGCAATTGCGCGAAGAACTGACTCTGTCGCAAAATGATCTGAGCCTGCGGGTTGCCGCCCTCGAAGAAGCCAAAAGCCAGACTCCTGCAACGGCAACACCCCGGCAGCCCGTGACCGGCGAGCAACCTGGCGTAATTGAGCAGCCTGACGCGCAACCGGTTGCACCTGCGGTACAACTAAATCAGCGCGATGAAAAGCCGACGGCTGCGTCAGCGACACAAGATCAGCCTGACGCACTGTACCATCAAGCCTTGCAACTGGTTCAACAGGGATCGGACTTCACCAAGTCACGTGATCTGTTCCGGCAGTTTATCCAGAGCTACCCGCAACACGATCTGGCGGTGAATGCCATGTACTGGATTGGCGAGACCCTCTACGGCGACAAACAGTATGAAAGTGCGATTCTGCAATTTCAGGATGTGATTCAAAAGTACCCCAACCACCCCAAAATGCCTGCCGCCCTGATGAAACAGGGGCTGGCTTTTTACGCCTTGGGCGATGTGCGTAATGCAAAGATTATTCTTCAAAAGGTGGTGGATAACTATCCTCAGACTCCGGAAGCTGACAAGGCTCAGGAGCGTCTGAAAAGTTGGCAATAACGAGGAGAGGGCATGTCTGATCAACTGATTCGGGTGTTAAGTCACGACAAACAAATTCGTGCTTCGTTTGCCGTTACCACGGAATTAACCAAAGAGATCTGCCTGCTCCAGCAGACCGACCCTACTGCCAGTGTGGCCCTGGGTCGCCTGACCACAGCGGCGGCTTTGATGGGCTCACTACTCAAAGGCGACCAGCGGCTCGGCCTGACTATTGAGGGCAACGGGCCGTTAAAAAAACTGCAGGCGGAAACGGATGCCCACGGCGTTGTCCGGGCGACCATCAAGGTTCCTCAATGCCATTTGCCCCCCGTTGATGGCCACTTTGATGTGTCTGGAGCTATCGGCAAAGCCGGTTTTCTTCACGTCACCAAAGATCTCGGTATGAAAGAACCCTATCAAGGCATGGTGCAATTGATCACCAGTGAAATTGCCGAGGATATCGCCCACTATTTTTCCACGTCGGAGCAAACCCCGACGTCCATCGCTCTAGGGGTTCTTCTCGACCGTTCGGCACAAGTTTGTGCCAGTGGTGGCTACTTTATCCAGGCCATGCCCGATTGTGATGAAAAAGTTCTCGAGTCCTTGGACAACCATCTGGCTAATCTGCCCCCCATCTCCTCGCTGATCCGCGAGGGGTTAGCCCCCATTGAGTTAGCCCAGCAGGTGCTTAACGACAGTCATTTCAAACTGCAGGACAGCATTGATCTTGAGTTTAAATGCAATTGCAGCCGTCGCCATGTTCTGGCCATGCTGGCCGGTTTACCGGGCGAGGAGCTGGAAGCCTTGAGCCAACGGGCGGAAGACACCGAGATCACCTGTGAATATTGTAAGACCAGCTATCAGTTTACGCCCGCTGAACTCAGCCATATCACTCAAGCACGAAACTCTGCGCCATAGAAACCAACCAAACATTAGGACCACTTATAGCTTACACTTGATTTTCCTATCAGAACTGATAGGTTAGCAGGACATTAAAGTTAGACATCGACTCTTTTATACAATGCAATTTCGTATAGGCACAGGTGGATATCATGGCAAAACGGAAAAAATTTGGTGAAGTCCTTGTTGATGAAGGTGTTATCGATGAGAATATCCTGCAGCGTGCGTTGTCTCAACAAGCAGGCACCGGCAAACGCTTAGGACAGATTCTCGAAGAACAACAGGTCATTTCTGAACGCGACATTGCGCTGGTTCTGGCCCGTCAGTTCGGATTGAAAACCGTCAAAAACATTGCCGATCACAACTTCCCTGATAAAATTCTCGACCTCGTTGACAGTGAAAAAGCTCTGCAGAAACTGATTTTCCCCCTGAAAGTGGAAGAGAAGACCCTGTACCTGGCGATGGTCAATCCGTTGGATATGGAAACCCTCGACACCCTGTCATTCGGCACCGGTCTGCGTATTGTTCCCTATCTAACCACCACCCAGGAAATCCATGCCGCCATCAACAGGCACTACATGAAGTCGATTCAGGTTCCTGCGGAAGGGAAGTGGTGGCGCATTATGCTGGTGGACACACAACTACCGGCATTGGCAGCCTCGATCTCGGCGCTCAGCCAGGAGGGGTTTGATATTATTCAGTGCGGTAATGCTATTGAAGCTGTGCCTGTGGCGGTTAAAACCCACCCACATCTGATCATCACCGAAGCCAATATGCCAAAAATAAGTGGCATGGATCTGTTTAATTCACTGAAAAAAAATCCCCAGACCGCATCGATTCCGGTCATCGCTTTATCAGGGCGGGCAACCGCCAAAGAGGAAGCTCAACTGCTCGATATGGGCTTTATCGATTTTATCGCCAAGCCGGTCAATGCGATCCGCTTGTCCGCCAGGATCAAACGGGTCCTCAAATTACTCTATGAAGACCTCAGCGCGCCTCCGGCACGGCGGCGCTGAGCAGGCCATAGTCTACCGCCTGGTCAAGCCAGTGAAGGTAGTCATCCCCATCCACCACAGCGCCAAGCAGCAGCAACGCATCATAGGACGGCACGTCGGCACCTGTGGGAAAACGACTGGCATCAATACCATCGATTGTGACGCATTGAGCCTGATTGTCGCTGCGGAAAAACACCGCCATACTGCCGCTCTGTTCGCCGTACTCAGCCTGTTCAACCAGATCCCCGTCAATCAGAAGCCAATCATTGATGTTGTAATGAAACCGCTGAATCCTTACCTGGTCCACCCACCGCCAGGATTGCTGTTCCACTAAAACTTTTTCACTGAGATCAGTACAATCTGGCTGCGGCACATCTTCCTCAAGCTGAGCCTGAGCCCAACAGGCGTGAAAACTGATCAGATCGTCAATGGCTCCTGCCAAATTTTCATGACCATTTTCCGCCAGCCAGGTGTGGAAAAATGCCTTTTGCCACGCAACCACCTGATCGCTGGCCAAAGTATCATCCGCCAAAACCTCCGTTGTCATACCTCGCGTTGCCAGCAACCAGTGGCCAAACGCCTCAATCATGGCCACACCACTCTGGTTGACGGCCTGACACACGTCGAGAAAATAGCCCATGGCACGACCGGTGTTATAAAAAACATCGGTCCACACGGCCAGGTCACGACAATGCTTCATGGCGTCTTCAGTCATACTGTCACTGCACAGCAGTCGATAGGGCGGTTCAGACTCGGCATGGAGTCCGTATTGACTGTGTTGATGATAGAGCTCTGTGCCGGGCAAGACGGCCAACGGAAACAGATCGATATGATTGGGCTGCAGTTGCAGGACAAATTCCAGGCTGTGGCGCATTCCCGCCTCATCGTCGCCGGGAAGTCCATACATCAGATCAATGCCGTAGGTCACCTCGGCAAAATGCAGCAGAGCAATCTTTTCCTGAAACAGTTCGGCATCAAAATGGCGATGGACATGGCGAACAACATCGGGGTTAGCCGATTGCAGACCAATCTGTACCGAACAGTGGATTTCCGACAGCAGTTGAGCCAGTTCCTCGTCAATAAACTCGATTTTTGCTTCAAGGTGAAAATGGAGATGTGGAGCAACCCGTTTGATCAGACGCAGCAATTTCTTGCCTCGCTCAGCGGGATAATTAAACGTGGAATCGAGCACCCACACCTGGGAGACCCGATGCTTGACAAACAGGGCTAACTCCTGCTCGAGACGGGAAAACGCCATGGTACGTACGCCATGGTCTCCGCGCGCATCAAAGCAAAACGAGCAGCGAAACGGACAGCCCCGCGACACTTCCCAAAGCACACCTTCACCCGGCACCAGAGAACCATCCAACCATGGCGAAACCTGGTGCAACAGATCGATTGGTCCGCTATTGCGGTACAGCGGCTCCAGCGCATTGTGCCGATCGGCGGCATCGACGATCTGGAGGATCACCTCTTCCCCTTCACCACACACCAGTGTATCGAACAGGCCGGTGTCTCTGAACGTCTGCGGGGCCGCTGTCACTTCCGGACCACCGGCCACGACAATCAACTCCGGGCAGCGCTTCCTCAATTCAGCAGCCAAAGCGACCATCGGTCGATGGCTCCACACATAGATACTCAACGCCACAAGCGAGGCCCCGGTACGCATGACCGCAGCAACCATCTGGCCAAGATCCTGATCGAGAAATAATTCTACCTGGACGGTGCGGTTTTTTATATCATCTGGCAAAGAAGCGGCCACCGAGGCCGATCCGAGAGGTACCGCCTGGGCGCAAGGCCGCACATGGAGCGTAACAAAAGCTATGGATTCGGGCATCGATTTCAACGCTTGAGATTGACGGTAATTTTCGGTTTACCCTGATCGTTGACAACGCGAAAATTGCATTCGACATTACCGTATTTCTGCCGGATACTCTCTTTTTGCTTTTCAATAAACGATTCGAGTTGTTCTTTGGGAGGCACATTGCGCTGACATTCACGACAGATTGCCTGGTAATCGTGATAAACGCGATCGATCTCTCTTTGCTGCGGCGCGGAACTGTCTATACTGCTGGTTTTATGACGATGGTAGCGACCTTCATCCATTTCCCGCTGAATCCGGTCCCACATATTCTGATAGGAATAAAAACTTCCACTGAGGTTCTGAAAACGATATCGTAGGTCGGTTTGCATAATGCGGCGTTGATTGAGGCGGCGGATGACGCGTTCAAGGGCTTCACGTTCACGGACCGGGGCACGTTTTTCAACACCGGCAAAATATTGCTCATAGCGGATGCGCAGATCTTTCAGCTTCAGCTCAATATCTGACAGATGTTGATTGATTTGTTTCCGATCATCAAGAACTTTGGCCAACGTCAGCCTCCTTATTTTTCCCAACTGACTGTGGGGATCACACTTGACTCTGCCGGTCAATTCGGCTAGAAGAGTTTTAACATATTCTAAGAGGATATTCTATATGCCTACACAGAATCTCGCAGCCGTCATCCTTGCCGCCGGCAAGGGCACACGAATGAAATCCCAACAGCCTAAAGTCCTTCACCAGATTGCCGGTCAGCCCCTTGCCTTGTTTCCCGTCCAGTGGTGCCAGTCTCTGGGATGTTGCAAAACCGTCATGGTTGTCGGCCATCAGGCTGATCGTGTCAAAGAAACCTTTGCACCGTACCCGGTAAACTTTGTCGTTCAGGAGCAACAACTGGGCACCGGGCATGCTCTGATGGTCACCGAATCTGCCCTACAATCGTTCAATGGCACATTACTTTTGCTGTGTGGCGATGTTCCGCTGCTGCGTGAAGAGACATTAAAACAACTCATTGACGCACACCGGACCTCCGAGGCTGCTGTTACCGTATTGACGACCCATATGGAGAATCCCTACGGCTACGGTAGAATCATTCGCAACTCAGGTCAAATTGAAAAAATTGTCGAAGAAAAAGATGCGACCAGCGAACAGAAAAACATCACCGAGATCAACACCGGAATCTATGCTTTTGAAGCACCACTGGTCTACGAATTGCTGCATCGTATCGGCAACGACAATGCCCAGGGGGAATACTATCTTACCGATATTATCTCTCTGGCCCAGAGCTCGGGTTTAAAAGCTGCAGCCTGCGTGCTCCAAGATCCACGCGAGTGCATGGGCATCAATGACCGGGTGCAGTTGGCCGAAGCCGGAGAAATTTTGCGACAGCGCATCAACCACCAGCATATGGTTAACGGCGTTACCCTGCAAAACCCTGCAACAACCTATATCGACAATACCGTTACAATTGAGGCCGATACGGTGATTGAAGCCAACTGCCATGTGCGTGGTGCCAGCCATATCGGGGCTTTTTGCCATGTGGAAACCGGCAGCGTTATCGACGATTGCCAGATCGGTTCGTCAACCCGCATCAAAGCGGGATCTGTTGTTGAGCAGTCGCAGATTGGCGAGCAGTGTGCCATTGGTCCTATGGCCCATCTGCGCCCCGGCACTGTTCTTCACGGCCACAATAAACTGGGTAATTTTGTCGAAACCAAAAAAGCGGTTCTGGGTCCACGCTCGCAAGCCAGTCATTTGACCTATATCGGTGATGCGGAACTGGGCAGCGATATCAACCTCGGCTGTGGTACCATCACCTGCAATTACGATGGCGTCAACAAACATAAAACCGTGATTGAGGATGGTGTGTTTGTCGGCAGCGACTGCCAGCTGATCGCACCCGTCACCTTGGGTCGCAACTGCCTGATCGGCGCCGGCTCAACAATTACCAAAGATGTGCCGGAGGATTCTTTGGCTCTGTCGCGCAGCGAACAAAAAGTGATCAAAGGCTGGCGCAAACGAAAAAAATAAGACTAGGAACGATTTTTACGAGATTGATGTGCGTTTTATTGTATCAATAAGACGCACATCTTGTTTTCAGCCAGCGTTATGGATTCATCCCGTCAGTGGGATGTGACACTATTTTGTTAAGGAGAATTCCTGTTTATGTGCGGAATCGTCGGTTATATCGGTCAGAACCCCGCCGTGGAGATTGTTCTGGAAGGTCTGCGTCGTCTTGAATATCGCGGTTATGACTCTGCAGGCATCGCCACTCTGGATCACGGTCAACTGAATACCTCGCGTGCTGAAGGCAAACTGACCAACCTGGAACAAAAACTCAAGTCCACCCCTTTGACGGGTTCTCTCGGCATCGGCCATACCCGCTGGGCCACCCACGGCAAACCGTCGGAGGAAAATGCTCACCCCCATCGCTCCGGAGATTTTGTCGTTGTCCACAACGGTATCATTGAAAACTATTTGGTCCTTAAGCAACGCCTTGCCGACCAGGGCCATGTTTTCAATTCACAAACCGACAGCGAGATTATCGCCCACCTGATTGAGCACCATTATCGTGCCAGTCAAAACTTCGAAGCCGCCGTTCGTCAGGCGCTGCATGAACTGCGTGGTGCTTTTGCCATTGCGGTCATTTGCCAGTCTCATCCGGATCAACTTATTGCCGCCAAGGCCGGTTCCCCGCTGGTGATCGGCCAGGGTGTCGGGGAATACTTCGTTGCTTCCGATATTCCGGCCATGTTGTCTCATACTCGCGAGATGATTTTTCTCAACGACGGTGAGATGGTTGTGTTCAGTCGCGAGGCCATGACCATCACCACCCTCGATGGCCAGCCGGTCGATAAACAATCGAAAACCATCACCTGGAATCCGATGATGGCGGAAAAGGGCGGTTATCGCCATTTTATGCTCAAAGAGATTCATGAACAACCGCGCGCCATCGCCGATACCATTGCCGGGCGCATTAACGAAGATAAGGACAGGGTTCTGCTGCATGATCTCAACCTGTCCGATGACCAACTCGCCCAGTTTGACCGGCTGTATATTGTTGCCTGCGGCACCTCGTGGCATGCCGGTCTGGTGGGTAAATTTCTCATCGAAAAACTGGCCCGGTTAAGTGTTGAGGTGGATATTGCCAGTGAGTTCCGTTACCGCCAGCCATTGGTCAATGAGCGTACCTTGACCCTGGTGATCAGCCAGAGTGGTGAGACGGCTGACACCCTGGCCGCATTGCGTGAGTCCCATGAACGCGGCGGTAAAGTCGTTGCCATTTGTAATGTGGTTGAATCGTCGATTGCCCGGGAAAGTGATGGTGTCATCTATACCCATGCCGGACCGGAGATCGGTGTCGCTTCAACCAAAGCGTTTACCACGCAACTGGTGGCGTTATTTCTGTTTGCCTTGCACCTGGGCCGTGTCCGCACAATGTTGTCGAGTGAACAACTCCGTGAACAGATTCAGGCCCTGTTGACATTGCCCCGCAAACTGGAACAGGCGCTGGAACTTGATGAGCAGATCGAATCTGTCGCTCGCCAGTTTATGCACGCATCCGATTTTCTGTATCTCGGTCGTGGCAATCAGTATCCTATTGCTCTGGAGGGGGCTCTGAAACTCAAGGAGATCTCCTATATTCACGCCGAAGGCTATCCTGCCGGTGAGATGAAACACGGGCCCATTGCCCTGATCGATGAGAACCTGCCGGTGGTGGTCGTGGTGCCTAAAAATGACACCTATGAAAAAGTGGTGTCCAATATGGAAGAGGTTCGGGCACGGGGAGGGCAGATAATCTCAATCAGTGACTGTGATTCTTCGGATTTGCACAGTGCTTCAGACGCTGTTTTTGCCGTTCCAACGATCAGTGATGATCTGATGCCGGTGATCACCTCGGTTCCCTTACAACTGCTCTCGTATCACATCGCCGTGTTTAAAGGCACAGATGTGGATCAACCACGAAATCTGGCGAAAAGTGTCACCGTGGAATAACCAAGGGGCCGGATGATTCATCCGGCTTTTTTATTAAGATGCCTCTATTTAAAAAAATATTTAAAATTGTTTTTTTGTTGGGTTTGTCACTGGGGATTGTGGCTTTTTTCGGCCTCGCCGGTGCCTATTTTTACGTTAACAGCTCCCTGCCTGAATTCGATACCCTCGAAGATTATCAGCCGCCGGCGATCACCCGTGCGTACAGTGAAGATGGGCAAACCATTGCCGAATTTTACCGCGAAAGACGCATCGTGGTACCCGTGACCCGTATGCCCAAACCGTTAATCCAAGCCTTTGTCGCTGCTGAGGATGCCAATTTTTTCGATCATCAGGGCATTGATCTGGTTTCCATTTTCCGCGCGGCGTTAAAAAACATCAAAGCCGGCGGCATTGTTCAGGGCGGCAGTACCATTACCCAGCAGGTGGCTAAAAGTCTTCTATTAACGCCGGAAAGGAAGTTTTCCCGTAAATTTAAAGAAGCGATCCTTGCCTGGCGTATGGAACAGCGCTTTTCCAAACGTGAAATTCTTTATCTCTACCTTAACCAGATCTACCTTGGCCACGGTGCGTATGGAGTTCAGGCCGCTGCGGAAAATTACTTTGACAAGAACGTTGAAGACCTCAATCTGGCCGAGTGCACGGTTCTTGCCGGTTTGCCGCAGGCACCCAGCCGTTATTCCCCGTATCGCCACTATAATCGCGCCAAGGATCGTCAGCTTTATGTTCTCGAACGGATGATTGCCAACGGCTACATCACCTCAGACCAGGCGCACAAGGCATATACCGATCCTCTTGTGGTCCATCCACGCGGTGATAACTCTGCGGCCGGAACCGGCTATTTCAGTGAGCAGGTGCGCCGTTATATTGAAAAAAATTATGGCCGAGACCTGCTCTATAGCGGCGGGCTACAGGTTTATACCACCATGAACCTGTCCATGCAGCAGGTGGCTCAGAAAGCGGTGCGTGACAATCTTCAGCGTCATGATCGACGTCAGGGTTATCGCGGTCCGGTGCGGGTTCTCAACCAGCAGGATGCACTGGCATTTGTTGATCAGCAAACTGCTGAGCTTAACGAAAACCCGTTAGAACCTGGCCAGGTGATTGAAGCCTTACTGGTCGATTCAAGCGATCAGCAACTGGTGGTCCGCATCGGTGCTTATGAAGCCGTTTTACCCCGCCAGAAACTTAAATGGGCTGAACCGTTCGACGTTATCCCGTATGAGGTTTTTGCCGCTCTGGATCAGGATCAAAAGAACAATAACGAGAAGACATTGTTACCAATAGGTTCAGTCATCCAGGTGAAAATTCGTAGCGTTAAACAGAGTCACCCAACGGATATTGACCTGTTTCAGTACCCACTAGCCCAAGGCGCCCTGTTGGCCCTTGATCCTCAGGATGGTGCGGTCAAAGCCATGGTGGGTGGCTATGACTTTGCCAAGAGTCAGTTTAATCGGGTGCTGCAGTCGTCACGACTGCCGGGTTCTGCGATTAAACCGCTTATTTATGCTGCTGCGTTTGATAAAGGCTATACCCCGGCATCGGTTATTCTCGATACGCCGTTGATTTACAAAGAAACCGATAATAAGGGCGAAGAGAAGGAGTGGAAACCGAAAAATTACGGCAATAAATTTTATGGCCCAACCTCGTTGCGAACAGCTCTAACCCATTCGTACAACATTATCACCATCAAATTGCTCAATAATATCGGCATCAATTACACCGCGCGTTATCTGCATAAGTTGGGGATCACCTCGCCACTGAATCGTGACTTGACCATGTCGCTTGGTTCCAGCGCTTTGACACCTCTCGAGTTAGCCAGTGCCTATTCGGTCTTCGCTAGCGGCGGAATCAAAACCGCACCGACCTATATCACCAAAATTACTGATCGCAACGGTCGCATACTCGAATCCATTGATCCCGCCGATTTTCCCAACGGCCTTGACGCGGATCAGAAACTGATTCGTCTCGAGCGTCAACGGGTGATTTCTCAAGAGACAGCTTGTCTGATCACCAATATGCTTGAGAGCGTCGTTCAACGGGGTACGGGGTGGCGGGCCAAAGCTCTCAATCGCCCGGTTGCCGGCAAAACCGGCACGACCAATAACCTGAAGGATGCCTGGTTTGTCGGCTATGTTCCACAACTGGTGACCATTTCATGGGTGGGATATGATCAGGAAAAACCGCTCGGTAAAAATGAAACCGGTTCTAAAGCAGCCGCACCAGCCTGGGTTGATTTTATGAAGCAGACTCTGGCCGGGATGCCGGCAAAAAACTTTACGGTCCCTGATACCATGGAATTCCATCCGGTGGACCCGAAAACCGGTTTGTTGGAACCGGAAGACAGTCCGACATCTGTCATTGAGATGTTTGCCCCCGGTACCGCGCCGACCCGCTACGCGCTGGATGAAAAGAAACCGCAGGCCCGTGATTTCTTTCGCTTGGATTAAACCTCCAAATTTCAATTCTAAGCAACTCAAAAACAAAAAGCGATGTGCATATCATTCTGCACATCGCTTTTTGTTTTAAAGGGTATTTTCAGGCTTTAAAAAACCTTTTTACACTGGTTTTCAACCGGACATCGTTCACACTGTGGTGACCGCGCTTTGCAGATCTCACGGCCGTGATAGATCAACAGATGGGACGTATGTCCCCATAATGGGGGTTCCACATAGCGACACAGTTCGCTCTCAATTTTAACCGGGTCGCTCTGTCGGGTCCATCCTAACCGACGCGCAACCCGTTTAACATGCGTATCTACGGGAAATCCCGGCTTATCAAAAGCATTACTCAGCACAACATTGGCGGTCTTGCGGCCAACCCCGGGTAACTGAATCAGATCGTCCAATTGATCCGGGACCTGACCGGAAAATTTCTGACATAGTAATTGAGCAGCGGCCACGATATGTTTTGCTTTAACCCGATAACACCCAATGCTGCGGATAATCTCTTCCACTTCGTGAATGTCGGCTTGAGCATACGCGTGAACATCACGATAACGTTCAAACAGTTTTCGGGTAACTAAATTGACACGTATATCGGTTGTCTGAGCGGAAAGTAGCGTGGCAATTACCAGTTCAAGGGGATTGGAGAAATTCAGTGAACACTGGGCTTCGGGATAGTGTTGATCCAGAATAGTAATGATGGTTTCAAACCATTTTTTCTTCTCTTTTTTTGTCACAAATCTGCCCCTGTCTCTCTCTTTTCCACATTATCAACAATGTTATCCACAAACATTTTAACCACTGAAAACCCCAGCAGGTGCGGCTTTGGACATTTTTTTATTCTTTAAGGCAATGCGGTTATCCACGATCATCACGTCCATAATCAGCGGCAGATGTCGACTGCCACTACGCGCTCTTTCACTGCGATCAACAAAACTGTTCTCAACAACGATTCCATTTTTTCCATAGGCTTTGTCACGAGCAAATAGAGGGAAGAAGGCAGGGTAGGTTCCCTGATAGAATGGGGGAGAAAGTGGGGTCATCTGTTTGTGAAACCGAAGTGAACCTACCATCCAGATCACATCAAGGAAATCACCGAGGACGATGGTTGGTAAACTCAATTGGTGGTGGTTAAGAAGATCGGGGCCGTGGAGACGGCGTATCTGCACCCAGCGCTTATATACTCCACCATGTAAACACACGTTATACAGCAGGCAGCGTTTATCATCGGCAATTAATTCAGCACGCATACATCCCGCGCCATAGCCGAGATCGTAAGTCTGGATCATTTTAACCGGTCGGCGACTGAGCAATGCCAGGTTTCGAGTTTCCCCCTGGCTGGCAATATCCATACCGCAAAACGCTGCCAACGCCTCAAGAGTCTGACCGTGAGGGAGATCCTGAATATTCTGCAGGGCGACATAATCCGCATGATAATGATCTATCAATTGGAAAACAGCTCCACTGTCGTGGCAGCCCTGCAGGTTGTAAGAGATGATGCGGATAGTGGTCATAATGGCCCCTTATTCCGCGTTGAGCTGTTTATGGTGCTGCTATCCGCTCAACTGATTCGATAATCACACTTTGAGATGGAACATCCGCCATCCCTTTTTTTCGGCCTGTTTTCACCTTAGCAATTTTATCAACAACATCCATTCCTTCGATCACTTTTCCGAAAACAGCATAGCCGTAACCACGGGCTGTTTTTGTTTTATGATCGAGAAAAGCATTGTCGACCAGATTGATAAAAAACTGGCTTGTCGCGCTATCAACACGACCTGTTCGCGCCATGGCAATGGTTCCACGCATATTTTTCAAGCCATTGGTCGCTTCATTGGTAATGGGTTGGCGGGTGACCTTACGATCCATTTTTTGGGTAAAGCCTCCACCTTGAATCATAAAGCCGGGAATAACACGATGAAAAATCGTCCCGTTATAAAAGCCGCCGTCAGTATAACGCAGGAAATTGTTGGTAGATACTGGCGCATGCGTGTCATCCAGTTCGATGACAATCGGTCCGTAATTGGTTGTCATCTTTACCTGAGGTCCGGCCATACACACTGTCGGAATCAATACTGCCAGCGCTATGAAAACAATTTTTTGGATAGATAACATCATCACACATACTCCGATTTAAGTTCACGCTGCATCAGTTCAACCACAGCCTGGCGCGGATCTTTTTCTTCATAGAGAATGGCATACATCTGTTCGACAATGGGAACTTCCACTTTGATTTTTTTCGCCAGTTCAAAGGTCGACAGAGTTGTTTTAACCCCCTCAGCAATCATCGTCATTTCAGACAGAATTTCGTTGAGTTTACGCCCTTTACCCAATTCCACACCAACCGTGCGGTTTCGGGAGAGATCTCCGGTACAGGTCAACACCAGATCACCCATACCTGCCAGACCGGCAAAGGTTTCGGCTTTGGCCCCCATGGCCAGACCAAGCCGTTTCATTTCAGCCAAGCCTCTGGTAATCAGTGCAGCGCGGGTATTATAACCGTAGTTAAGTCCGTCACAAACACCTGCGGCCAAAGCGATCACATTTTTAATCGCCCCGCCGAGTTCAACACCAATGACATCATCGTTGGTATAGACCCGAAAATAATCCGTGTTAAACACGATCTGCGCCAGCTGAGCAATCGACTGGTCATGTGCCGCAGCGACAACGGCAGAGGGTTGCTCAAGAGCCACCTCTTTAGCAAAAGTGGGTCCAGACAGGTAGGCCGTGCGATTTTTCAAACCGTCTGGCAGCAATTCATCAAAAATGTCGGACATGGGACACAGTGTCTTGTTTTCAATCCCTTTGGATGCTGAAATGATCAGTGCCTCAGACGACAAATGATCCACACATGAGGATAAAACGACCCGCATGGCCTGTGATGGCGGCACAAACAGGACAACCTCTTTTTCTGCAGCCAAGCCAATCTCATTGGTGAAAGAGAGATTATTCGACAGTTTTATCTCCGGAAGATACAGATCATTAATATGCGTCTGCTGCATCCGGGCGACAAGGTCTGCTTCATAGGCCCACAAAGTGACCTGATGACCCTTTTTTGCCAACAGGTTAGCTAAGCTGGTCCCCCAACTTCCAGCACCGATGACACTAATCTGCTTAACCACTGTTATTCGTCCTCTTGATCAGCAGCGGGTTCTTCCTCAGAGTCGTTCTCAATCAATTCTTGAGGTAACTCTTCCTCTTTTTCCGCTAATTTTGCAACAGCTACGATCCGTTCATCATCTTCCAAAACCATCAATCGGACCCCCTGAGTATTGCGCCCGATAATCGACAGTGAGCCAACACGGGTGCGCAGAATCTTGCCCCGGTCGGTAATGAACATCAGATCTTCTTCATCGGTTACCAGTTTAATATCGACAACGTAACCATTTCGATCGGATGTTTTAATGGTGATGATACCTTTACCACTACGGCTTTGTACGCGGTATTCACTGAGGTTAGTGCGTTTACCATAACCGTTTTCAGTCACACTGACCAGTGATGCAGAGGTATTGTCATTGACCACCTCCATACCGATAATCGTGTCATCACCTTCCAACTGCATACCACGAACACCTCGTGCCGTACGTCCCATAGGACGTACATCCGTTTCGGCAAAGCGGATCGATTTACCATGGTGGCTGGCAAGAAGAACATCCATGCTTCCGTCGGTAATCCGGGTGGCAACCAGTGAATCACCTTCGTCAATCGTCATGGAGATGATGCCGCCTTGGCGGGGATTAGCATAGGCCATTAGCTCTGTTTTCTTGACCACACCGTTTTTCGTTGCAGCGATAATATATTTATCTTCGACAAATTCCTTCACCGGCAAAATGGTCATGACCCGCTCTTCCGGAGCCAGTTGCAGCAGGTTGACAATCGCTTTACCTCGTGCAGCGCGACCGCCTTGCGGAATCTCATGGACTTTTAACCAGTAGACTTTTCCTTGATCAGTGAAAACGAGAATATAGGAATGGGTCGAGGCGATGAAGAGTTTCTCAACAAAATCCTCCTCTTTGGGTCGCATCCCGGTTTTCCCTTTTCCGCCACGTCGTTGCGAGCGGTAGAGTGACACGGCATTCCGTTTGATATAACCGGAGTGGGAAACCGTGACCACCATATCCTCTTCAACAATCAGATCTTCAATGGACAGATCTTTGGTTTTAGCGATAATTTCTGTACGGCGAGGATCGTCATAATTTTCCTTAACTTCGATCAATTCGGCACGGATAATTTTCAAAATCTCTACTTCACTGCCGAGAATCTCTTTAAGACGGGCAATTTGAGCGAGCACCTCATTGTACTCGTTGATGATTTTATCCCGCTCCAGACCGGTCAAACGATGCAACCGCATATCCAGGATCGCCTGAGCCTGAATATCACTGAAAGTAAATCGTTCAATTAATCGCGCTTTGGCTTCTTGAGAATTGGCCGATGTTTTGATGATCTGGATCAATTCGTCCAGATTTTCCAGCGCAATTTTAAGACCTTCAAGAATATGCGCACGCGCTTCGGCCTTTTTCAGTTCAAAAACACAACGGCGGGTGACAATCTCCTTACGATGGTCGATAAATTGATCGAGAACCTCTCGAAGCGTCAGAATCTTCGGTTGTCCTCCGACAATCGCCAACATAATGATACCGAAAGAACTCTGCATCGCCGTCATTTTATAGAGCTGATTGAGAACAACGCCGGCCACTGCTTCCCTTTTCAGATCGATAACAATCCGCATGCCATCACGATCTGACTCGTCGCGCAGGTCAGAGATACCTTCTATTTTTTTCTCTTTAATCAGGTTAGCGATCTTTTCGATCAATTTAGCTTTATTGACCTGGTAAGGAATTTCATTGATGACAATGCTTTCCCGACTGGTACGGCGATCGATTTCAACCATCGCCTTAGCCCGCATCTGAATGATGCCACGCCCCGTTCGATAGGCTTCCTGAACATCTTCGTGCCCTAGAATAAATCCGGCAGTAGGAAAATCCGGTCCAGGAATAATCTGAATTAGATCCTCAAAAGTAAGAGTTGGATCATCGATAATAGAAACCAGGCCATTGATCACCTCACCAAGGTTATGGGGAGGAATCTTTGTTGCCATGCCGACGGCAATACCTTCAGAACCATTAACCAAAAGATTTGGAAATTTACAGGGTAAAACAATAGGTTCGGAAAGAGAATCATCGTAGTTAGGACCGAAATCAACCGTTTCCTTTTCAATGTCAGCTAAAAGTTCGTGTGACAGTTTTGCCATCCGAACTTCCGTATAACGCATAGCAGCCGCTGAATCACCATCAATAGAACCAAAGTTTCCCTGACCATCAACCAGAGGATTCCTCATGGAAAAACTTTGCGCCATACGGACGATAGTGTCATAGACAGCACTGTCACCATGGGGATGGTATTTACCAATAACATCACCAACAACACGTGCTGATTTTTTATACGGTTTATTATACTCATTGCCGAGTTCATGCATCGCGAACAAGACGCGACGGTGAACAGGCTTAAGACCATCGCGAATATCGGGTAATGCTCGACCGATAATGACACTCATTGCGTAGTCCATATAGGACTTACGCATTTCATTTTCTATATTGACGCTGACTTTATTTTGCTGAGAGAGCATGTAAATATCCTCTGCAATATTGGTTAAATATCAAGATTTGACACATTCAGTGCATTATTTTCTATAAATTCGCGACGTGGCTCAACCTGATCACCCATTAAAACGGTAAAGATATTATCTGTTGCCACAGCATCTTCAATTTTAACCTGTAACAATACCCGTTTTTCCGGATCCATCGTTGTTTCCCAAAGCTGCTCCGGGTTCATTTCTCCAAGACCTTTATAGCGCTGGATATACTGACCTTTCTTGGCACGGCTCAAAAAGAAATCAAGAAGCTCTTCTCGATCATTAACCGAAACGGGTTCTTTTTCTTCTTGTTGTATAACAACAACATCTTCTTTTGTAATTGTAATAAGTTGTTTAAACGATTGGAGCAACAGCTTATACTCATGACTGGAAAGAATATCTAGACTCTTTTGATCAATACGAGCTCTTACGTTACCTAATGTAAATAAAATCCGAGCAGGATTTTCCAGTAACGTAAACTCAGCGTGAGATGCAGCTTGTTGCAAAGTATTTACAAGAGGATTAAGATCTACGAGATCTTCAAAATTAAATTGTATTTTATTTTCTACAAATATTTTCAGAAGTTCTCTTTTAATGCCTTTATGGATTAGTTTTTCAAAAAGATTATCATAGTCAATTATATTTTTAAGTGTTGGTATTATCTGTTTACCACGAATAATCTTATCGCCATTATTCATATCAATTGAACAATTTTCAACACCAATAGACAATAAATAATCTAACAAAGTTTCTTCATCTTTGAGATATATCTCTTTTTTGCCTTTTTTAAGCTTATAAAGTGGAGGTTGAGCAATATAAAGATAACCACGCTCAATAATTTCAGGCATTTGTCGAAAGAAGAACGTCAATAGCAAAGTACGAATGTGCGAACCGTCAACATCAGCATCAGTCATAATAATAATTCGATGATATCGAATTTTAGCAATATCGAAATCATCTTTACCAATACCGGCCCCCATCGCTGTAATCAAAGTGCGAATCTCATTTGAGGTCAGCATTTTATCAAAACGCGATTTTTCAACATTAAGGATCTTACCTTTCAATGGCAAGATAGCCTGGTTCGATCGATCTCGGCCCTGTTTGGCACTTCCACCCGCGGAATCGCCCTCGACGATATAGATTTCACTGAGAGCCGGATCTTTTTCCTGACAATCTGCAAGCTTACCTGGTAATGATAAGCCATCAAGTGCTCCTTTACGACGCGTTAAATCACGTGCCTTACGTGCAGCCTCTCGAGCTCTTGCCGCCTCAATCCCCTTCTCAAGAATTTTCTTGGCAACTTGCGGGTTTTCTTCAAGATAGACAGCCAATTTTTCATTGATCAAGGTCTCGACATAACCTTTGATCTCCGAATTGCCTAATTTTGTTTTAGTCTGACCTTCAAACTGTGGATCTGGAACTTTTACTGAAATAACAGCAGCCATACCCTCACGAAGATCATCACCGGATACTGATGCTTTAATATTTTTAAGAAGGTTATTGGCTGTTGCATAAGCATTCATAGTACGTGTTAATGCTGCTTTAAATCCAACAAGATGCGTTCCACCTTCATGTGTATTAATATTATTTGCAAAAGTATATATTTTTTCGTCATAGCCGTCGTTATATTGAAAGGCTATTTCTATTTGTACACCTTCTTTTTCGCCATTAAAAAATATAATATTATTATGTAGTGGATTTTTTGCCCTGTTTAAATATTCTACAAATGATGAAATACCACCTTCATAATAAAATTCCTGAACCTTTTCTGTTCTATCATCTGTAATAGTAACTCGTACTCCCGCATTTAAAAATGCAAGCTCTCTCAATCTTTTAGACAAAACTTCGTACGAATATTCCACAGTTTCAAATATACTTGCATCAGGCCAAAAAGTTATTTTTGTGCCTTTTTTAATTGTGTCAGAAACTTCCTTCAAATCAGTTTTAGGAATACCTGTCTCGTAAGTTTGCTCATATATTTTACCATTTCTACGAATTTCTAATTCAAGCTTACTCGACAAAGCATTGACAACTGAAACACCAACTCCGTGTAATCCACCAGAGACTTTATAAGTGTCACTATCAAATTTACCTCCAGCATGAAGGACAGTCATAACAACTTCAGCTGCAGATTTATTTTCCGTGGCATGCCAATCTACAGGAATTCCACGTCCATTATCCTCTACTGTAACTGATCCATCGACATTCAAAGTGACGTAAACCGAATCACAAAATCCTGCAAGTGCCTCATCAATTGAATTATCCACAACCTCATAGACGAGATGGTGTAATCCTTGGCTACTTGTAGAACCAATATACATTGCCGGTCTTTTTCGTACAGCTGTCAGACCTTCTAAAACCTTTATATTTTCAGCACTGTAATTATTTTCCATTCGTCACCTAGTTTAATTATAGTTATTAAGATTAATAATATTGAAACCACTTATGTTTAATTTATCAATATTAGTTATAATCACTTGCTTATTTATTTTAGAAAGATAATCTAAAATACTGTTGATAGTGATATTATCTAATTCACTCTCCAAATCATCGATGATTAATGCCTGGTTGTAAGAATAAAATTCCGACAAACTTAAATGTGATAATTTTATTAAGAAAAGAAATAGTTTTTTTTGTCCATTAGAAGAATAACTATTCAAATTAACACCATCAATATATAGACTATAATCCTCTAAATGATGTCCAAATAATGTTCTTCCATTTTCTATTTCTTTATTTTCTATCCCAGGAAAATATTCTTTTTTATCTATTTCTATTGAAAATTCAACTTTTTTACCTAATAAATCGTTTGATACTTTTTTAAATTCCTTTGTAAGATTCTCAACATATATTTTTTTTTTTTCTGAAATTCTATTATTTATATCTTTGAGATATTCAGTCCATATATCTAATTCTAGAACTTTATTTTTCTTACATTGTATATTTCTATTTCTCAAAATTTTAATATATTTTTGGACCAATAATAAATAATCTGAATCCAAATTAAATATTAATTGATCAAAGTATTTTCTTCTTGAAGAGGGCTTACTAAAAAATATAAAAATTTCATCTGATAGAAAAAAAACACATTTTATTGATTTTACGAAAGATAAAACATCTGATTCGAACCCATCAAGGTATATTTTTTTATTCTTTGAAATTGATAATCTTAATTTATTTTTCGTATTTATAAATATTTCTGCATTTTCAGAGTTAAATTTAATCAGATCATTATTTTTTGTTTTCGGAGATAATGTTCTGTAATTACTACATAAATATAATGATTCTACCAGACTAGTTTTACCACTTCCGTTAAGACCATATATGATGTTTTTTTTATTTAAATTTATTTCTAATTCTTTAAAACATCTGAAATTTTGAAGTTTTATTTTTTCTATCATCAGATACGCATAGGCATAATAACAGCTAAATAGTTATTTGTATCCTCAGGCAAAATAAGGCATGGAGACATATTATCTTTGATATAGATTCGAATATCTTTATCTACAACATTAGATATAACATCAATCAGGTACTTTGAATTAAATCCAATTTTAACATTATTGCCTTCATATATTGTTTTAATGGTTTCGCTAGCATCACCATACTCCGGATTGGATGATGTAACATTTATTTCATTTTGTAGAAACTCAATATTTATACCTTTAGATTTCTCATTTGCTAATAATGATATTCGACGTAATGTATGTAATAAAATTTCACCATTAATTTGACAATAATTATCACTCATTTCTGGAATAACCCGTTTGTAATCAGGAAAATCTCCATCAATTAATCTCATTACGAGTGTAGTTTCTTTAATATTTATTACTGCATTATTGTCTAGAATTGATATCTTGATATCTTGATTTTCTTGATCAATTATTTTTCTTAATTCTGCTAAACCTTTTTTAGGAAAAATAACTCCTTTTTGGTCAAGTATCTTTGTATCTGATTCAATTTGCATTAAAGATAATCTATGACCATCAGTAGAAACGAATTTTATATAGTTTTTATTATCAATAGATTCACTATGTAAATATATACCATTTAAATTGAATTTACTTTCATCATTTGATATAGCATAAAAAGTTTTATCTATAATATTTTTTAAAGTTATTCCATCAATACTTAAGTTATTATCTGTTTGTTTATCAGTAATAAGTGGAAATTCTTCCGATGATAACCCTACGATATTGAATTTTGCTTTTCCGTTTATTATTTCTACCCAATTGTTTTCTTTTACTTTAAGTGTTATTTCCGCGTCTGCGAGTTCTTTTACGATTTCATATAGTTTTTTTGCAGATATTGTTATTTTGCCATCACTGATGATTTCTGCCTTTATGTGTGTTTTTATTCCAATTTCTAAATCTGTTGCAGTTAAAATTAGTTGTGAAGTTTCCTTGTCCGTTTCTAAAAGGACGTTAGAAAGAATAGGAAGTGTTTTCTTTTTCTCGACGACGCCTTGAACCAAAGTAAGACCTTTTAACAGATCATTTTTTTTGGTGGTTATTTTCATATCGACACCCTTTGTTTTTATTAGTTTTTAAAGGTTTTATAGCCGTAGATAGTAAGTGCTGTGGATATGTTGAAATATGCTATCTCACTGTTTTACTGTTTTTTTTTCGTTGATCAACCTGTTCATAGAGCTGTTGATGATAATTTTTTTCTGTGGAAAACTCAACGGTGTTTATTTATCCACAGTTTTAATCCACTTTTAAACAGACTTATGAAGGCAGTAGTGTATTTTTTATTGTTTTGATTGTTGATCTCAGATAGCTGTCATTTTCGATGTTTTTTTCTATCTTTTTTATAGCGTGTATAACTGTTGAGTGATCCTTTCCACCAAAATGATCACCGATTTCTGGGTATGAGCATGATGTTAATTGTCGGCATAAATACATTGCTATTTGTCTTGGTATAACTAGGTTTTTAACTCTTTTAGAGGATTTGATTTCTGAAATTTTTATATTGAAATGATTTGATACTTTTTTTTGTATATCTTCAATTGTTAATTCTTTGTTTGATTCTATTATTATATCTTTTAAAATATTTTTTGCCATTTCAATAGATATTGGCGTTGATGTTAAACTTGAATATGCACCAATTCTTACAAGATATCCTTCCAATTCTCGTATATTACTTATCACCGAGTTTGATAAAAATAATGCTACTTCTTGAGGTAAAATAATATTATTTTGTTCAGCTTTTGCTTCGAGAATTGCCTGTTTTGTCTCAATATCTGGTGGTTGTATGTCAGCAATTAATCCCCATTCAAAACGTGATCTTAATCGTTCTTCTAAACCTGGTATTTCTTTAGGAAATTTATCTGAAGTAACAACAATTTGCTTATGTGATTCATAAAGAGAATTAAATGTGTGGAAAAACTCTTCTTGAGTCCTCTCTTTTCCTGCAATAAATTGTACATCATCTATAAGTAGAACATCTATTGATCTAAATTTATTTCTAAATTCATCCATTTTTCCATATCTGATCGAATTTATTAATTCG
Organism: Desulfuromonas acetoxidans DSM 684; assembly: GCF_000167355.1. Taxonomy (NCBI): domain Bacteria; kingdom Pseudomonadati; phylum Thermodesulfobacteriota; class Desulfuromonadia; order Desulfuromonadales; family Desulfuromonadaceae; genus Desulfuromonas; species Desulfuromonas acetoxidans. The sequence goes on along the minus strand of NZ_AAEW02000009.1, from coordinate 66,564 downwards.
TTTGTGAATTTTTCAGATGAATAATAACTTACTTTTATTTTTTTGTTATTCTTTATGATCTCATTACCTATTGCATTAATAAGATGAGTTTTACCAAGCCCAACACCACCATATATAAATAATGGGTTATATATAGTTGCTGGATTGTTTGCAACGGCCATAGCTGCTGCTGCAGCAAATTGATTAGATGATCCTGAAATAAATTTTGAAAATGTGTATTCAGGATTTATATTTAAATTTGTATTTTTAAAATTATTGTTTTCTTCTTTTTTTACTTCTTCTTTATCTTTTTTGAATGTTTTTTTTATTGTTTTATCTGTTTTTATATTGATTCCATCAATATCCCTGCTTATTTTCTTAGCTTCTATTAAAATTAAATCTTTATAGTTTTTTTCAATCCAATCTTTTATAAATTTATTTGATACAGAAATATTTATTGTGTTGCCTTCTATCTCATCAAACTTTATTGGTTCAATCCAGGTGGAATAATGTTGTTTGTTTAATTTTTTCTGTAGTATTTTTTTTAGATCTTGCCAAAAATTTTCTGACATTTGTCCTCGCGTTTTCAACAGTTTATAAACATTGTTGAAAAGTAAATAAATGATGTATTTTCAGTATCTTATGTTTTATATAGTGCATTTTTTTATATCTCAAAATATCCTACCGAACTGCCTGTTGTATAGTTTTTTTTTAGAGATAGAGAGTTTAAACAAATATATTGACAAGTGTTGTTTTTCGGGCATATAATCGCCAGTTCTTGTCAATAATAATTTTTGGAGGACTTACATAATGAAAAGAACTTATCAGCCTAGCCGTGTTAGCCGTAAACGTACTCATGGTTTCCGTAAGAGGATGTCTACCAGCAACGGTCGCAATGTGATCAAGCGTCGCCGAAATCGTGGCAGAAAAGTATTGGCTGCGACAATATCTTCTAAGTAGTTCTTTATTTTGTTTATTAAAAACAAGACGGATTATACCCAGTGTTATCAGTCGGGTATTAAAAAGCATACCCGGTATTTCATCTTGTTTTTCATTGCTACAAACAGCCCCGCCAGGTTTGGTTTTACAGTAAGTAAAAAAATAGGCGGGGCTGTTGTTCGAAATCGCATCAAGCGTCTATTGAGAGAGTTTGTCAGAAACAATTATTCTGATGATCTTCTTTATGATGTGGTTATAGTCGCTAAACGCCGGGCCGCATTATTTAATAAAAAAAAATATGCTGAACTCGCTGATGATCTTTTACCTCAGTTAATGCCATGAATACCAATCCTTTGGTAAATATGTCACTTTTCCTTATCAATATTTATCAGCGCATAATTTCCCCCCTAACACCGCCTTCTTGTCGTTTTATTCCCACCTGTTCTGAATACGCAATTTTATCGATAAAAAAATATGGTTTTTTTGTCGGCGTATTTAAATCTGTATTAAGAATTTTGAGATGTAATCCACTTTTTAAAGGTGGGTATGATCCTGTTAAATAGAGGCTTTTATGGAAAACAAAAACACACTGGTCGCTTTGATTTTAATGCTCATTGTCTGGACGGGTTTTACGTTCTTATTTCCTCCTTCTGAAAATCAATCTCCTGATTCTGAGGTTACTGCAAAGGCGGAAGATAAATCTTTGAAGCAGGATATAAGTGTTGATGCTCAGACTGTTGTTGATATTCAAAATAATATTTCAAATGTAAAGACCTCAGACCGTTTTATAACTTTTGAAAATGATGTTTTTGAAGCGACTATTTCTGTTTCTACATCTACTTTAGTTGATTTGAAGCTCAAAGACTATAAGAGGGATATCGATAATGATTCCGATTTAGTATCATTGTTAGATAAAAGTGATGATATAAAATCTCTTGTTTATTATGGAAATAATGATTTTAGTCAGTTATCTAATGCTTTATTCAATACTAAAATAACTGATGATCATGTATTCGTTTCTCAGGATAGTTTGCAGGTTGATTTCTATTCAACTGTTGATAATTTTGAAATAAATAAAAGATACATTTTTTATAAAAATAAATATGATTTTGATATCGTTTATTCTTTGAAAAATATTTCTTCTGATTCACGTAATGGAAATGTTGTTTTATCTTTATCCAATTTTTGGTCAGAAGATATAAAAGGTAATAGACTTGAGTTTGTTGGGCCTGTTTATTTTTCAGATGATGAATTGAATACAATTGATGTCGAAGATATTAATAATGATGTTTATTCAAATATTGCATGGTCTGGTTTTGAAAACAAATACTTTTTCTCTGCACTTATAGGTAATGATAAATTTTCAAACTTATTAGTAAAGCATCAAAATAATTATGTTCAAACAAATCTTATTTCGACCGATCTTACTATCTCAAACGGTCAGCAGTTAGATTTTAAAACAAAAGTTTTTTATGGCCCCAAAGATGTTCAAATACTTAAAGGAGTTGATGACAATTTAGTCCGTGTTGTAGATTATGGTTTTTTCAAAATTTTAGCTAAGCCTTTACACACGGTTCTCAATTTCTTTTATGGATACATTGGTAATTATGGGTTTTCAATTATTTTACTGACTGTCATCATAAAAATGCTCTTTTGGCCATTAACTCAAAAGAGTTATGTCTCAATGAAGGCGATGCAGAAAATCCAGCCTGAGATGAAAAAGCTTAGAGAAAAATATGGTAATGACCGTGAGTCTCTCAATCGTAAGATGATGGAGCTGTATCGAGAGCATCGTGTAAATCCACTCGGAGGGTGTCTGCCGATGCTGGTGCAGATTCCGGTCTTTTTTGCGTTATATAAGGTTTTGCTTGGAACAATAGAGTTGCGTCATGCACCATTTATTTTTTGGATCACTGATTTGTCTGTAAAAGACCCTTATTACATCACACCATTGGTAATGGGCCTAACGATGTTTATTCAGCAAAAATTGACTCCAAATACAATGGATCCTATGCAGGCAAAAATGATGTTGGCGATGCCTGTCGTTTTCACATTTCTATTTCTAAACTTTCCTGCAGGGCTTGTTGTTTATTGGTTGGTGAATAACCTTTTGACTATTTTCCAGCAATATTTAATTTATAAAAAACCTGCTTGATTTTTCTTTTCAATATATTATCTAAAAGACCGATTTGTTTTTTTTCAAATCGGTCTTTTAGTTGGAGAATGGTATGTTGTTCTCAGAAGATGATACAATTATTGCTCCGTTAACAGCGCCAGGTCATGGTGCTGTTACTATTTTACGACTTTCTGGTTCTAAATCTTTAGACCTTGTTTTAACTCATTTTTTCAATAAATCTTTTAATAGGTTTAGGTCCTTACTTTCACATTATTTTTATTATGGTTTTATTTGTGATGAGGGTGTGTCTATCGATGAGGTTATGGTTGTTTACATGGCATCACCTAAATCTTATACGCGTGAAGATGTTGTTGAAATTCATTGTCATTCCAGTGTTGCAGTTGTTCGAAATATTATTGATATTTTTGTCCGATCTGGAGTCCGGATAGCTGAGCCGGGTGAATTTACTTATAGGGCTTTTAAAAATGGTCGTATTGATCTTTCTCATGCTGAAGCTATAGCGGATCTAATTGCAGCTAAATCAACTATGGCCAGCCAGTTAGCATTAAGACAGATGAAGGGTGCTCTGTCTGGACGTGTTTATGAGTTTAAAGATACAATATTGTCTATGTTGGCTTTGATTGAAGCTTATATCGATTTTCCTGAAGAAGATATCGATAAACATCACGCTTTATCCATTCAAAGAGATTGTGAACTTCTTTTATCAAAAGTTGAAGAAACCCTTTCAGGTTATGACGAAGGGAAAATACTCAGAGAGGGTTTTTCTCTGTTAATTCTTGGAAAACCGAATGTTGGGAAAAGTTCCCTTTTAAATTTACTTGTTGGTGAGGATAGAGCTATTGTTACCAATATCCCAGGCACAACAAGAGATATTATTCAGGAAACTATTACTCTTCATGGTTATCCTATTACAGTTATTGATACTGCCGGAATTCGTGATTCTGATGACCCAATTGAACAGGATGGAGTATCGAGAGCGAAAAATCAGATAGGGTCTGCAGATGTTATTTTATATATGGTTGATGGTTCGCAACCGTTTGATATTTCAATAGTGCAAGATATTAAGCTCTTGCCAGCTGACCGTTTCATTTTTGTTGTTAATAAGTGCGATAAACCAGACTTTGATTTCCAAGAATCACAGATTTCTAATTTTATAAATTTTTCTATCTCTGTTAAAGAGAATACGGGTGTCGAGCAATTGATAAACGGTATTCTTGATAAGCTCAATCTCAATAGTCGTCACCACGATGAATCTGTTGTATTGTCAGATCGGCGTCATAAAGATATTCTTGTTCGTTGTCATGCTTTTCTGAAAGATTTTATAGAGGCCTTTGAGTCTGGCCATTCTGATGAGTTTTTGGCTTTGCATTTACGTGAAGCGTTACAAGCGTTGGGTGAAATAACTGGTGAAACAACTCCAGATGATATTTTGAACGATATTTTTGGCCGGTTTTGTATCGGTAAATAAAATGTTTCACGTGAAACAGTGGTGAATAAAATGATTGTCTACGATAAAAAATACGAAGTGGTCGTTGTTGGTGCTGGACATGCTGGATGTGAAGCGGCTTTAGCTGCTGCTCGTATGGGCCATGAAACGCTGTTGTTGAATATGAACCTAGACGCCGTTGCTCAGATGTCATGTAATCCAGCAATTGGTGGGTTGGCAAAAGGGCATCTTGTGAGAGAAATTGATGCTCTCGGCGGTCAGATGGCAAAGAATATCGATAAAACTGGCATTCAGTTTCGAGTTTTAAATACAAAAAAGGGACCGGCTGTTCAAGCTTCACGAGCTCAGGCGGACAGATTTTTGTATTCACAGTCAATGAAATTGGTGGTTGAAAATCAAGAAAAACTTGATTTGAAGCAAGGCACTGTGAGTCATCTTGTTGTTGAAGAAAATCGAATTGTTGCGGTTGAAATTAAAGAGGGGTGGCGTTTTAATTGTCAGTGTGTTGTTTTGACGACTGGGACATTTATGCGGGGGTTGATTCATGTCGGTATGAATCATTATCCTGGTGGTCGTTCAGGTGAACCGCCATCGTTAGGGTTGTCAGACCAATTGAAAAAATTGGGTTTTGATGTCGGTCGATTAAAAACAGGTACGCCTCCCAGGCTATATCGAGGCAGTATTGATTTTTCCAAAACTGAAGAGCAACCTGGGGACGATACATTTAGACCCTTCTCTTATGTGAGTGAACAGGTAAACCAGCAACAGGTGTCGTGTTATATTACGGCAACCAATGAACAAACCCATGAGATTATTCGATCAGGGCTGGACCGTTCTCCTTTATACAGCGGAGTTATTGAGGGGGTAGGACCACGCTATTGTCCTTCGATTGAGGATAAGGTTGTTCGTTTTCCTGAAAAAACAACCCATCAAGTTTTTCTTGAGCCAGAAGGATTGAATTCATCAGAAATATATCCAAATGGATTGCCAACATCGTTACCTGCAGATGTGCAGTTGAAATTTTTGAGAACGATACCTGGTCTTGAAAATGTCGAAATAATGCGCGTGGGTTACGCTATAGAGTACGACTATGTAGATCCTATTCAACTGAAACCCAGTTTAGAAACAAAGTTGATAGACGGACTTTTTCATGCCGGGCAGGTTAATGGCACTTCGGGCTATGAGGAAGCAGCTGCCCAGGGGTTGATGGCAGGTATTAATGCAGTCAGGAAAATTGAAGGGAAACCACCAGTAATTTTACGACGTGATCAGGCTTATATTGGTGTTCTTATCGATGATCTTATTAATCTCGGATCGAAAGAACCGTATCGTATGTTTACATCGCGAGCTGAATACCGATTGTTGCTGCGTGAAGATAACGCGGATGAACGGTTGACTGAATTGGGTTATCAGGTCGGTCTGGTTGATGAACAAAGGTGGAAACACTATTCAACTAAGAAAAAACATATTGATGAGGCGTTAAAGCTACTTGTTGATGAACGGATTACAGCGAAAGACAAAGATAAAATAGCTGCTTTGAATGTTGAAAAAATAAGTAATGGTCAATCGGCGAAGGACCTGCTCAAGCGTCCAAATATCACAATTGCGCAACTCAAAGGTGTCGTTGATGGTCTAGATGCCTATTCAGATGAGGTATTGCTTCAGGTTGAAATTGCCGTCAAATATGACGGATATATTAAACGTCAAAATGATCAGGTTGAAAAATTTAAGAAAAACGAATTGGTAAAAATACCTGAGACGTTTGATTATACAAAAGTTCAAAGCCTGTCTGCTGAAGTGATTGAAAAATTGTGTAAAATCCGTCCTGAAAATCTTGGTCAGGCTTCGCGTATTCCTGGAGTGACTCCTGCTGCGATAACAATCCTCTCCGTTTTACTTCGAGGTAGAAATGATCATTGAAGAGGTTAATCGCTGTTTGCCCCCCATGCTACAGTTATCCTCTGAACAATATGAACTGATAGATCAATATCTTGATGAGTTGTTGGTGTGGAATCGTAAAATAAATTTGACAGCAATTCGCCAGAAAAATATATGTTGGCAAAAACATATTATTGATTCTCTGATGCTGGGTGAGTTTATTGACCCTGACTCCTGTTTGCTTGATATCGGCTCGGGGGCAGGGTTGCCGTCAATTCCACTGAAGATATTTTATCCACAGTTGTCGGTAACCTCAGTTGATACGGTTAGTAAAAAAATTCAATTTCAAAAACATTGCGTTAGAAAGTTGCACTTGACACACTATCAAGCACTGTCTACTCGAATTGAACATCTTAATGGTCAGTCTCAGCAACGCTACCCATACATTACATCACGAGCCTTTAGTTCTTTGGCTCAGTTCTGCCAACTCAGCCATCATTATTTAGCTGATAATGGCGTTTTGATTGCAATGAAGGGTGCTGATTATAAAAGAGAAATTGAAGAGGCAACGGATATCTTGTCAGAGCTGGACCTCGAAATAGTTACGATTCATGAGCGAATCCTTCAACCCTTAGATGAAAAAAGGGCTTTTATTGTCCTGAATAAAGGTAAACAGGTCGCTGTATGCTAATTGCAGTTTAAGCACAGTCATGAGTGTGATATTATGCACTATTCTCGGATATAGGAGTTGATATGGCCGAAATTATTGCCATTGCGAATCAGAAAGGTGGCGTTGGTAAAACGACAACCGCTGTTAACCTTTCTGCATCATTGGCTGTTGCTGAGAAAAAAACCTTACTTGTCGATATGGATCCTCAGGGCAATGCCTGTAGTGGTGTTGGTGTCGTGACAGAGGAACTTGAAGTCACAGTCTATGATACGCTGCATGACCCGCTGCTTGTAAAAGAGGGGATTGTTAAAACGCAATTGGATTTTCTTAATGTTTTGCCCTCGACAACCGATTTGATTGGTGCCGAGCTCGAACTGGTTGCCGCAGATCGTCGTGAATATCGTCTGAGTAACGTGATCAATCAAGTTGCTGCGGATTATGATTATATTATTATCGATTGTCCTCCATCGTTGGGATTGTTGACCATCAATTCATTGACTGCCGCTGGTTCGGTTATCGTTCCTCTTCAGTGCGAGTATTATGCTATGGAGGGCTTGAGCCAGTTGATGAAAACCATTGGCCTAGTGCAGCAAGGTCTGAATACTAGATTGTCTTTGCGTGGCATCGTCCTGACTATGTTTGACCGTCGGAACAATTTGTCACATCAGGTGAGTGAGGAAGTGCGGGAGCATTTTCAGGAAAAAGTTTTTAAATCGGTGATACCGAGAAATGTCCGGTTGTCGGAAGCTCCCAGTCATGGTGCACCAGTGCTCCTTTATGATGTCTCATCGCGTGGTGCTACAGCCTATTTGGATTTAGCCCAGGAAGTGATTAAAACAAGGGAATCATGATGGCAAAACGACCTGCTTTAGGTAAAGGGATGGGGGCTCTGCTCAGCGCAGCGACACCGGCGTCCAACGGTAAATATTTTCTCTGTGGCATTGAGGATCTTAAACCGCATCACAGCCAGCCGAGAAAAACCTTCAATGATGAAAAGATGGAGGAGCTTGTTGCCTCCATAAAAGAGAAGGGGGTTATTCAGCCTCTGGTTGTGCGACGTGTCGATGATTTTTATCAGATCATCGCCGGTGAGAGGCGCTGGCGTGCGGCCCAGAAAGCGGGATTAACAGAAGTTCCGGTCACGATTCAGGATGTTTCCGAAGATTGGGCTCTGGAAATCGCTCTGATTGAGAATATCCAGCGTGAAGATCTTAACGCCATTGAGGAAGCTGAAGCGTATAAACACCTGATTGAAAATTTTGATCTGGCTCAGGATGATGTTGCAAAACGTGTTGGGAAAAGTCGTTCCGCAGTTACCAATTCCCTGCGTTTATTGCGTTTACCGGAAGCCATTAGACAGGATGTGTTGGAACAGAAATTGAGTATGGGACATGCCCGTTGTCTTCTGTCGTTGGAGAGTGATGAGGACATGGTTGAGGCCCGAGATCAGGTCGTGAAAAAGGGTCTGTCAGTGCGGGCAACGGAATCACTGGTGAAAAAAATAAAGACTGTGATAGCACCCAGTGAAAAAGAGAAACAGGTTAAAATTGACCCGGAATTAAATCATTTAGAAGATATCCTGAAGAAGAACCTTGGAACCCAGGTGAAGATTAAAACCAAAGGGAAAGGTGGCAGGATCGAAATCAGTTTTTATGATAATACTGAACTTCAACGGATATTGGACTATATGAATGTTGTATAAATAGTCAACACTACGGGTTTTTGAAGACCGTAATGAGGACAAAACCCTTGACATTTCTCATGTCTCTGTGATAGGAATGCCCTGCTCTGCCCAGCAGGGCTTTCTGTTATCTGTCTAGTGATCTTCTAGTCATTCACAATCGAGTTGAATTCAAAAGGAAGAAAGAGGTTACGCGGTGATAAGCATTGATTGGACCATCCTGGTGCAGTTTGTCAATTTCCTGATCCTTATGGCGGTACTTAACATCCTGTTATATCGTCCTTTGCGTAATATTATGACGCAACGTCAGGAAGCCATTGACGGCGGTCACCAAAAGGCGAGCGAACTGGAAGCTTCTATCAATGAAAAGATGGAAAGCTACGAGAGTAAGCTCCAGCAAGCGAAACTGGAAGGCAGCCAGGAAGCAGCGTCGCTTCGTGCTGAAGCAGTTAAAGAGGAGTCCGCCATACTTGGTGAGGCACGTGGTGAGGCAGACAAAAGTTTAGCCGAAATGAAAAACAAAGTCGCCGGAGAAGCGGAAGAGGCACGCAAGACTTTGGGAGAAGAAACTAAGAATCTGGCGAATGCCATCGCTTCAAAGGTTCTGGGAAGGGACGTGAAATAATGTTTGTTGATAAGTTTCTGACAAAACGGACCCTAACTGTAGCCGCAGGGGCAGCACTGGTTATTGCCGGCGCTGGAATCGCATTTGCTTCAGGTGAAGGACATGAGGCTGCACATCATGTTGACAGTGGTGTGCTTCTCAAGGATTTCCTGTACCGTGTCTTCAACTTTAGCGTCACTGTCGGCATCCTGGTCTACTTTGTGGCCAAGCCGTTGAAGAATGCCCTGGCTGGCCGACGTGAAGGTATAGAACAGGCGTTGAAAGCCTCACAAGAAGCGGCTGAATCAGCTGAGTCGAAATATGCGGAATACGATAGCAAGCTGACTCAGGCGGAATCAGAAATTGCCGACATTCAGCTGGCGATTAAAGAAGAGGCGGAAAGCGAAAAACAACGGATCATTTCCGAAGCCAAAGAGATGGCGGAAAAGATCAAGGCTGAAGCGCAAAAATCAGCTGACAATGAAGTCGCAAAGGCACGTCTGACTCTGCAGCAGGAAGCTGTAACCATGGCTGTTGGTATCGCCGAAGATATTCTTAAAAAGGCAGTCAATAAAGAGGATCAGGCCCGTTTAGTTGAAGAATATAAAACGAAAGTAGGAGAACTGCATTGAGTAGCAGCGCGATTTCAAAACGGTACGCAACAGCTCTGGTAGAGTTGGCGACCGAACAAAAACTGGTCGAGCAGTATGGTGCAGAACTGGGAGAAGTCAGCGCTGTTCTTGCTCGTGAGGATGCTCTTCGTTTGTTGATGGAAAGCCCCACACTGGATGTTGATAAGAAAACGGCCATCATGGCTGATATTGTCAACAAAATGGAGCTTTCGGAAGGGATCAAAAAATTTGTTGGATTGCTGACGGTCAAGGATCGTATCCAGTATGTCGGCCAGATCCACACAGATTATACCGCATATGCCGATGAGATTTCTGGAGTTCTGCGTGCCAGCGTGACCTCAGCAACCAAGCTGACCAAGGCACAGGCCGATAATATTCAGAAAGGTCTCGAAGCTCAGAGCGGTAAAAAGATCGATCTCCAGACCAAGGTGGATTCAACCTTGCTTGGTGGACTCAAGGCCGAGGTTGGAGGCAAAGTTTTTGACGGAAGCATTAAGACCCAATTACAGCGGATTGAAGATACCTTAAAGAAGGGGTAGGAAGTACTCATGGAAATCAAAGCAGAAGAAATCAGTGCGATCATTAAAAAGCAAATTGAAAACTTTGGTCGCGAAGTAGAGGTTAGTGAGACTGGCAGCATTATCTCCGTCGGTGACGGTATTGCACGTATTCATGGTCTGGATAAAGCCATGTCCGGTGAGCTTCTTGAGTTCCCTGGCGGCACCATGGGTATGATATTGAACCTTGAGGAAGATAACGTTGGTGCTGCGATTCTGGGCGACTCTGAGCATATCAAAGAGGGTGACACGGTTAAGCGTACTGAGCAGATCGTACGTGTCCCTGTTGGCGAGTCTCTGATTGGCCGTGTCGTTAACGGTATCGGTATTGCCATCGACGGTCAAGGCGAGATCAAATCCGACAACTATGGCCAAGTGGAAGTAAAAGCTCCGGGTATTGTTGCTCGTAAATCAGTGCACGAGCCGATGCAGACCGGTCTCAAAGCGATCGACTCCATGGTTCCCATCGGTCGTGGCCAGCGCGAGCTGATCATCGGTGACCGCCAAACCGGTAAAACAGCTGTTGCGGTTGATACCATCATCAACCAAAAAGGCCAGGACGTTGTCTGTATCTACGTCGCAATCGGTCAGAAACGTTCCACGGTTGCCCAGGTTGTTGACAAACTGAAGCAGCACGGTGCCATGGATTATACCATCGTCGTTGCGGCAACGGCATCTGACCCGGCACCCCTGCAGTTTATTGCACCGTACACCGGTGTTACCATGGGTGAGTACTTCCGTGACAACGGTAAGCACGCTCTGATTATTTATGATGATCTGTCCAAGCAAGCCGTTGCTTATCGTCAGCTCTCCCTGCTGCTGCGTCGTCCGCCGGGACGTGAGGCATTCCCCGGTGACGTTTTCTACCTGCACAGCCGGTTGCTCGAGCGTGCGGCAAAAGTCAATGATGACCTCGGTGCTGGTTCTCTGACTGCGCTGCCGATCATCGAAACACAAGCTGGTGACGTTTCCGCGTACATCCCGACCAACGTCATTTCGATTACTGACGGTCAGATCTTCCTCGAAACCGACCTGTTCTACTCCGGTGTTCGCCCGGCGATCAACGTTGGTCTGTCGGTATCCCGTGTTGGTGGTAGCGCCCAGGTTAAAGCGATGAAACAAGTTGCCGGTACCCTGCGTCTGGCACTGGCTCAGTATCGTGAGATGGCCGCGTTTGCTCAGTTCGGTTCCGACCTTGATGCTGCTACCCAGAAGCAGCTGCAACGTGGTGAGCGCTTGGTAGAAATCCTCAAGCAGGGCCAGTATCAGCCTCTGCCGGTTGCTAAGCAGGTTGTTGCGATCTACGCGGCTAACAACGGTTACGTTGATGATTACCCGGCAACGGCTGTCGGCCGTTACGAGTCGGAGCTGCTGGCGTTCATTGACAGTAAGCACGCTGATCTCATCAATGACCTGACCAATAAAAAAGCTATTGATGCGGATCTTGAAGGTCGCCTCAAAGCAGCTCTCGAAGAGTTCAAAGGTCAGTTCGTAGCCTAGACTATCAACCTGAGGATTAAAAAATGGCGAGTCTGAAGGACATAAAAAAACGGATTGGATCCGTAAAAAATACACAGCAGATCACCAAAGCCATGAAAATGGTTTCTGCTGCCAAGCTTCGCCGCGCTCAGGATGCCGTTGTGGCTGCCCGTCCTTACGCTGATAAAATGCAGGATGTTTTGTCCAGCATGGCTCAGCGTAATGCGGAGGCTTCCCACCCATTGCTCGAAGAACGTGAAAAAAAGCGTGCTTTGATTGTGATCATGACCGCCGACCGCGGTCTGTGTGGTGGATTCAACAGCAGCATTGTCAAGGCCGCAGAAGCGTTTATACGGAACCAGGCTGAAGGATATGAAGAATACACGTTACGAATTATCGGTCGTAAAGGGAACGAAGGTCTTAAGCGTCGTCCCGGCCTCGTAATCGATAAAGTGTATGAGAATCTGACCGGTAACATCACTTACGCCACGGCTTCATTGATCGGCAGCGAAATCGTTGACGACTACCTTGAGGACAAGTATGACGGCGTATTCATGATGTACAACCGATTCATCAGTGCAATTAGCCAGGAAGTAACCACAACACAGTTGTTGCCCATTGTTCCGGAAATTTCCGAGGATGAAGAGCCGAGCTATGTTGCCGATTACATCTATGAGCCGAGCAGTGTAGAGGTGCTCAGCTCCATTCTGCCCAAGCATATTGAAGTACAACTGTTCCGGGCCATGCTCGAATCAGTTGCTTCAGAGCATGGGGCACGTATGAGCAGCATGGACAGCGCAAGCAAGAATGCGTCCGAAATGATCAACAAACTGACATTGCAGTACAACCGTGCACGTCAGGCTGCCATTACGACAGAACTGATGGAAATTATTTCTGGTGCTGAATCAATTAAGTAACGTGTCTCTCCACGATGTGGGGAATTAAAGGAGTTTTTCTCATGGATAAAGGTAAGATTGTACAGGTCATCGGTCCTGTCGTAGACGTTCAGTTTGAAGCGGGTAAGCTTCCTGAAATTTATCACGCCCTGAAAATTACCAACCCGGCGCTGGGTGAGGGTGAGTTGAATCTGGTTGTTGAGGTTGCTCAGCACCTGGGCGAAAACACCGTACGTGCTATCGCCATGGACTCAACCGAAGGTCTGGTTCGCGGTCAGGAAGTTCTGGCGACAGGTGATCAGATCGTTATGCCGGTTGGTCGTAAGACCCTCGGTCGCATCCTGAATGTTGTTGGTGAGCCGGTTGACGAAGCAGGCCCTGTTGAAGCCGACCTGCAGTGGGGCATCCACCGCCCGGCACCTGAGTTTGTTAACCAATCCACCAAAGTTGAGTCATTCGAAACCGGCATCAAGGTTATTGACCTGCTGGCACCTTATGCACGTGGTGGTAAAATCGGTCTGTTCGGCGGTGCGGGTGTTGGTAAAACCGTACTGATCATGGAGCTGATCAATAATATTGCCCAGCAACACGGTGGTTTCTCTGTATTCGCCGGTGTTGGTGAGCGGACCCGTGAAGGTAATGACCTTTGGGAAGAGATGAAAGAGTCCGGCGTTCTCGATAAAGCCGCTCTGGTTTACGGTCAGATGAATGAGCCTCCCGGAGCGCGTGCCCGTGTTGCTCTGTCGGCTCTGACGGTTGCTGAGTACTTCCGTGATGAGGAAGGTCAGGACGTTCTGCTGTTTGTTGATAATATTTTCCGCTTTACCCAGGCAGGCTCCGAGGTATCCGCACTTCTCGGCCGTATTCCTTCAGCGGTAGGTTACCAACCGACTCTGAGTACGGAAATGGGTGAGCTGCAAGAGCGTATCACCACCACCGATAAAGGTTCCATCACCTCGGTACAGGCCATCTACGTTCCTGCGGATGACTTGACTGACCCGGCTCCCGCAACGGCGTTTGCTCACTTGGACGCCACCACGGTTCTTTCTCGTCAGATTGCCGAGCTCGGCATCTACCCTGCGGTTGACCCGCTGGACTCCTCCAGCCGTATTCTCGATCCTCAGGTTGTTGGTGAAGAACACTACAAGCTGGCTCGTGATGTGCAGTTTGTTCTGCAACGCTACAAAGACCTTCAGGACATCATTGCTATCCTCGGTATGGACGAGCTGTCTGAAGATGATAAGCAGGTTGTTGCCCGTGCCCGTAAGATTCAGCGCTTCCTGTCTCAGCCGTTCCACGTTGCTGAGGTCTTCACCGGTTCCCCCGGTAAATACGTTGAGCTGAAAGACACCATTAAAGGCTTCCAGGAAATCCTTGACGGCAAGCATGATGATGTTCCTGAGCAGGCTTTCTACCTCGTTGGTACCATCGAAGAGGTTTTGGAAAAAGCCAAATCAATGGCAGCTTAATCATTTGAGTTTGAGGGCGGCCCAGGCCGCCCGCAACGATAAAGGAAGTTGCACATGGCAGATATATTAAAACTGGAGATGGTCACTCCTTACAAGCGGGTTCTCTCCGAGGAAGTCGACGAGATTATTGCTCCCGGCGCCCTTGGTGAGCTGGGCATTCTGCCTGGCCATACCCCGTTGCTGACCACCCTGAAGGTTGGGGAACTGACCTATCGTAAGGGCGGTGCAGCGTTTCACGTGGCAGTCAACTGGGGCTACGTGGAAGTTGAGGAGGGTAAGGTAACAATTTTAGCTGAAACTGCCGAGCCGGCTGATGAGATTGATCTGGCTCGTGCTAAAGCTGCTTTGGGTCGTGCAGAAGATGCACTGAAAAAGCTTGATCCCGAAGATAAACAATTCCGGATTATGGAAGCCGCGCTTGAGCGCGCTATGATCCGTATCCAGGTTGCGGCGCGCAAAGCACGTTAACCGGATCAATCATGTAACATTAAAAAGGCAGCCTTTAAGGCTGCCTTTTTTTGTTGGTAAGCCACGGCTGGAAAAAATCGGGTTAATATGATGATTAAACCGCGCTTCCTGAAGCGCGGCGTTCAAGATGCTGAATCGAGACCGGTTCACCAAGTGTGATGAGAATATCACCTTCTTCCATCAGAGCATCGGACGGTGGATTGAACAGCATCTGCTCATGGTGACGCTTTTTAATGGCGACGATAATAATGCCAAGCTGCTTGCGGATATCTGAGCTCATCAAGGTACGATTAACCAGATCGGATCCGGTATTAATGCGGATCTCTTCGATCTGTAACTCAAGGTTTTGATGCGCGGTCGCTATCTCAATAAAATCCATCACAGAGGGACGTAAAACAGCTTGAGCCATGCGGTTGGCACCAATGGTATAGGGTGATATCACTTTGCTCGCTCCGGCGCGTAGCAGCTTTTTCTCGGTTGATTTCTCTCCGGAACGGGCCAGGATGAAAAGGTCGGGATTCAGGCCGCGAGCGGTGAGGGTGATATAGACATTGGCCGTATCGGATGTTACCGCGGTGATCAACCCTTTTGCACGGGTAATCCCGGCATTGATCAAGACCTCGTCATCAGTGGCATCACCGTTGACGTGCAGCGTTCCCTCCTCATTCATCTTGCCGCATAACTCGTTATCGCTTTCAACAACGACAAACGCAACCGGTTTGGCGGCAAGTTCACGGCAGATAAAATTCCCGATGCGTCCATAGCCGCAAACAATGTAGTGATTTTCCAGCTTGGAAATCTGTTGTAGCAATTTTTTCCTCCCCAAGATCTGGCGCAACTGACCTTCAACCATCAGCTGAATAACGCTGGCCGCGGCATAGGCGACAAGGCCTGTACCACAGATAATAATGAAAATAGTAAAAAGTTGCCCCTGATTACTGAGTTCGTGAACCTCACGAAACCCAACAGTCGCGACTGTGATGACCGTCATATAAAACGAATCTATCAGTGACCAGCCTTGAATATGGCGATAGCCGATAGTGCCAATGATGAGAATGGTCACCAGCGCGGTCAGGGAAACAATAACGTTACGAATTGAATTCATAGCCACTCCATCTTGGCCAAGAATACCTTTGGCTTAGCGGAAACACAAGACACTGGGAAATAAAAATAATGAGAGATAACTAGTGCTTGTGCTGTATACAGTATACATATATACTGTCATCCGCTAGTAGTCTAGAAAGCTGGATAAGTGAACTGTATCAAGGGACAAAGGCGTCATTGTCAGTTCGCTGTGGATGTGTAGATGAGGACACAATGAAGAAAAAACCCATAGAAAGACACCAGACTCTGCGTGAAAAGATTCTGGAAAATATTCGCGATGCCATTTTGAAAGGAAGCCTCAAAGCCGGTGAGCGCGTTTCTGAGCCGGACCTTGCAGAACGTTACGGAATCAGTCGTACACCAATTCGCGAAGCGTTTCGTCAACTGGAATCTGAGGGCTATTTAACCGTAGTTCCGCGTAAGGGTGCTGTTGTCACTGCCCTGACCGAGCGCGATGTCGAGGAGTTTTACTCCATCAAGAGTATTCTCGAAGGGTATGCAGCGCGGCTGGCAGCGGAAAAACTTACCGATAAGGATATCGACCGGCTGAAAACGATTAATACCCGGTTGGCGAAACTGGCCAGCGCCGGAGATGTGAAAACATTTTTTCGTGTGCACAATGAGTTTCACGAGCAGTTTATCCGGGCGTCCGGTAATGAAAAGCTTCTGGAGCTGATTCAGCAGTTGTTGAAAAAATTTGACAGATTGCGGATCGCCTCCCTGTCTTTGCCGGGCCGGATGGAAATTTCGGTCCAGGAGCACGAAAAAATTATTGATGCCTTCGAAAGCCACGACGGCGATACTGCCGACCGTCTGGTGCGAAAAAATGCCGCTTATGGCGGACAGGTGTTGTTGCAGAGCATGACCGAATAAAATCTGCCGACAAAATGCTGATAAAAACCCACCGTATGGTGGGTTTTTTTTATGTACGAAAACGGGAGCTGCGTTGAATCAGCATCACCGAAGCAACAAACAGGATAAGACTGAGCAGGGTGGTGAAAAGGAACGATCCCATCAGTGGCAAGTCACCGACGCCGAGCAGGGAATGACGAAAACCGTCGAGAATATAAAATAACGGATTAATGTGGGATACCTGGCGCCAGAAAGGCGGCAGAATAGAGATCGGATAAAACACACCACCGAGAAAGATCAACGGTAAGAGCAGAAAATTGATGTACATGGCGAGGCCGTCAAAGCTGTCTGAAAACAGGCCGGCAATGATGCCGAGCTGCGCAAACAGAAAACTGCACAACACGATCATGGCCAGGGCATGAAATGGATGCGCCCAGGGCAGTTTGGCAAAAAAAGTTGAGATAACGCATACCACGGAGCCGACAACCAGGCCGCGGACCATGGCGGCAAGGGTATAAACAGCAACGATCTGTAGCGACGAAAGGGGCATCACCAGCAGATCGACAATATGGCCGAGATGGCGCGACATGAACAGGGATGACGAACTGTTGGCAAAGGTGTTGTTGATAACACCCATCAGAATCAGACCCGGAATGACGAATTGTGCATAACTGAAGCCGTCAATAACAGAGATGCGATTACCCAAGGTGGCGCCGAAAACAAACAGATAAAGTGACGCAATGATCACTGGTGTGATCAGTGTCTGGGTATAAACTCGACAAAAACGGTGAATCTCTTTTTTTAGCAAAGAGACAAAAGGCAGCCACGAACAGTAGCCCTGATCATCACGGTGCAACGGGGTCATGAGAGCACCTCGCCAGAGTTGTCGCCTCGGGTCAGATGAAGAAAGACCTCTTCAAGGTTGGGGGAGGTGGTCTCAAGATCAAGAACCGGCAGGGCATGAGTATGGCACTGTTGAAGAAAGGCGCATACGGTCTCATCGGCTGTAAGCGCTACGGTGATCTGGCGTCCATCGGGTGACAGGGTGGCAGAACGCACGCTCAGCCAGTGCGGCACTGTGTTCAGCGGTTGATCGAGGATCAACGTGATCTGTCGGGTATCAAGATGGTTGAGAAGGGCCTGAGTGGTGTCGAGGGCGATCAGTTGTCCGGAGTTCATAATGGCGATACGCCGGCACATCTGCTCAGCCTCTTCGAGGTAATGGGTGGTCAGCAGGATGGTTGTATCATGCTGATTGATCTCACGGATAAACGACCAGATGGTATGGCGCAGTTCAATGTCAACACCGGCGGTCGGTTCGTCGAGGATCAATAAGCGCGGTTTATGAATCAACGCTTTGGCCAACATGAAACGACGCTTCATACCACCGGAAAGATAGTTCATCGGCTTGTGGAGATGTTCAGAGAGATCAAGACGTTCAATGAGAAGCTGTCGCCAGTCCGGATCGGATTTAACACCGAAAAAACCGGGATGCATTTTCAGGGCTTTGTCAATGGTGAAAAAAGCATCGGTCACTACCTCCTGATGCATAACGCCCGTCAGGCGACGAGCATGCTGGCAGTGTTTCTGGCTGTCATGACCAAAAACGGATACAGTTCCCGAATCAATACGTGAAACACCACAGATCATGTTGATGGTGGTACTTTTGCCGGCACCATTTGGACCGAGTAAGCCAAAAATCTCACCACGTTCAACCGACAACGACAGATCTTTAACCGCGGCATGGCTGCCGAACGATTTATTCAAATGTTCAATGTTCAGGGCAAAAGACATGACAGGGACTATACCGCCACCGTTCATGCCGAGGCAAGATGAAATCAGGGTGTTAAACCTTTGCCGGTTGTGGGTCCGCACACCCTGGAACTGTGAGTGAACACACAGATCGCCAAGAACGGGTGCAGCAGCTTTTCTTTTATGTCCGGTTTGTGTATGGTGTCGATGAAATGCAGAAAAAGACTTACGGTCTTATAAGCCTTTATCCGGGAAGCAGATCATGTCAAAAAAAGCCATTGTACTCTATAGCGGCGGGCTGGATTCAACCACATGCCTGGCCTGGGCCAAAGCCCAGGGGATGACACCATACGCCCTGAGTTTTCGCTATGGTCAACGCCACAGCATTGAATTGGAAAAAGCCGAATCCTTTGCCCCGCAGATGGGTGCCGAGCAGCATCTCATCGTGGACATTGATCTGCGTAAGATCGGCGGCAGCGCTTTAACCGCAGACATCGAGGTTCCCAAGGATCGGCAGATTGATGAAGCGATCCCGGTGACCTATGTTCCGGCACGCAACACGATTTTTCTCTCGTACGGGTTGGCATGGGCGGAAGCGCTTGGAGCGTTTGATATCGTTATCGGCGTGAATGCCCTGGATTATTCCGGTTATCCCGACTGTCGTCCCGAATTCATCGAGGCGTATCAGAACATGGCCAATCTGGCGACCAAAGCTGCCGTCGAAGGTTCGGGACAGTACCAGATTCATACGCCGCTGCTCCATCTGAGCAAAGCCGATATTATTCGCATGGGAACCGACCTTGGTGTTGATTATGCTCTGACCCATTCCTGCTATGATCCTGCACCGGATGGACGCGCCTGCGGTCGCTGCGATTCCTGCGTACTGCGACTCAATGGTTTTGCCCAGGCCGGTCAGACCGATCCGGTCCCTTACGTAGAGAAATGAGATGACACCTTCCTCCATGCCTGACCTGCAGAAATCGCAGGATACCCGCAATATTGCCATCGATAAGGTGGGAATCAAGGATGTGCGCTACCCCATTGTTGTTGAGGATAAGAATACCAGCCGACAACAGACCGTAGCTAGCATCAATATGTATGTGGAATTGCCCCATCAGTTCAAGGGCACACACATGAGCCGCTTTCTGGAGATTCTCAACCAGTATCGCGGTGAACAGGTGACCCTCAATGACATGGAAGGGTTGCTACAGGCGATGAAGGAACGGCTGGAGTCGGACTGCGCCCACATTGAACTGACCTTTCCCTACTTTATCGAAAAGCAGGCACCGGTATCCCAAGCCAAGGGGTTGATGGAATATGAGTGTCGCTTTATCGGCACCCTGCGTGAAAAAAAGGACTTTGTGCTGGAGGTGCGAGTGCCTGTGACCTCTCTGTGTCCGTGTTCACGCGATATCAGTCGTTATGGTGCCCACAATCAACGCAGTAGCGTCACGGTGGCCATCCGCAGTAAAAAAATGATCTGGATCGAAGATCTGATCAATTGGGTGGAGAGCTGTGGCAGCGCTCCGGTGTACTCGTTGCTCAAACGGGAAGATGAAAAAGCCGTGACGGAGCAGGCTTACGAAAATCCCATGTTTGTCGAAGATATCGTCCGGGCGGTGACGGAAAAACTAAAAAGTGTCTCTTCCATCGAGTGGTTCTGCGTGGAATGTGAGAACTATGAATCGATTCACAACCACTCCGCCTATGCCACACTGGAATATCCACGCCGGAGTGACTAGCTGTGGATAACTCTGAAGATTCCACCAAGTTATCCACAGGTGCGACTGTGCGTAACGCATCCGTTTTACTGATCTTTGCCAAGCAGCCGTTAGCCGGTCAAGTGAAAACACGCCTGACGCCCGACCTGACACCATGCCAGGCGGCAACCCTCTATGCGTTCAGTCTGCGTCAAACGATCGCTGCACTGAGCCGTGATGATGACTACGATGTGGTGATCTGTTACAGCGGCGAGCGCAGCTATTTTGCCGAGCGATATCCACAGTGTCAGCTGGTCTGTCAGGGACAGGGGGATCTTGGGCAACGGCTGAAACGGATGTTTCATCACGCCATCCAATGTGGTTGGCAGCGGGTGTGTGTGGTGGGAACGGACAGCCCGGATCTGCCGCGTGAACGGGTCCTCCAGGCGTTTAAAGCGCTTGAGGACAATGACTTTGTTGTCGTTCCTGCCGAGGATGGCGGTTATGTGTTGGCCGGGGCGAGCGATTATTATCCGACTGTTTTCGAGCAGATAGACTGGAGCAGCGAACGGGTGCTTGAACAGACCCGCACACGGCTGGTATCGTGTCAGCTTCGCTATCATCTGCTGCCGCCTTGGGAAGATATTGACGATGTTGGCAGCCTGCGGCGCTATGCGCAACGTCATGCCGATAACGGCTGCTCCCGCTATGCACTGCGCTGTTTGCAGGGAAACCGTAACTTAAAATGAGTGAAAAAACCGATAGGAGACTCACGTGCTCGATTTGATCTGGAATGCCGGTCCGGTGGTAAAATTGGTGTTGCTGGTTCTGGTCTATTTTTCCGTGGTGTCGTGGACCATCATCTTCTATAAATTCCGCACGATTCAGCGCGCTACCCGTGAATCAAGCCAATTTATCGATTTCTTCTGGAACAAAAAACGTCTTGATGCCGTCGCCCAGGAGATTAAGCAATACAGCCATTCACCGCTGAGCTCCCTGTTCCGCGAAGGGTATCAGGAACTGCTCAAAGTACAACGGATTGAGAAGGGTGATGACAGTCGCGGCTTTGCCGATATGGGCGGCGAGAACATCGCCCGAGCTTTGCGGCGCGCCAGTACCCAGGAAACCCACCGGCTGGAAAAATACCTGACCTTTTTGGCCACAACCGGTTCGACCGCACCGTTTATCGGACTGTTCGGAACCGTGTGGGGAATCATGGATTCATTTCACGGCATCGGTCAGACCGGCAGTGCCTCGCTGGCGGTTGTTGCTCCGGGTATCTCTGAAGCTCTGGTCGCTACGGCTATCGGCCTGATGGCGGCGATTCCGGCCGTGGTCGGCTACAACCATTTTCTCAACAAGGTCAATGTCTTGATCGGAGAGATGGACAATTTCAGCCAGGAATTTCTCAACATCATTGAGCATATGACGCGGAGGTCCTGATGGAAATCAGCCCTCGTCCTCAGCGACGCAGCTCACTGTCGCAAATCAATGTCACCCCGTTTGTCGATGTCATGCTGGTGCTGCTGATTATCTTTATGGTCACGGCGCCGATGATGGAAAAAGGGGTCGATGTCAACCTTCCCGAAGTCAGCCAGGCGCCCAACCTTGAAGCGGCAAAACAGTCGCTGATTGTCAGCATTGACAGCCGTGGGCGGATCTTTATCGGCAAACAGGCTGTGGACAGCCCAGATAAGCTGGTGGCGGTTCTGCAACAGGTGTTGGCCAGCCGTGACAGCAAGGAGGTTTACCTCGAAGCGGACAAAGTTGTCCCCTACGAACGTGTGGTACGCGTGCTGGCGGCGATTCGCCGTGCTGGTGTCACCCGCCTCGGTATGGTCGCTCTGGAACCGGAAACCAACTAGGTCAAAGGACGGCTATGTCGGAACCCGTGACTCCGCGTCGAGATCTCTCCCATCGCAGCAATGCCGGTATCGGCAGGATGTTGGTGTTGTCCTTCATCCTGCATGTGCTGCTGTTTGCCCTGATGGGAGGCTATCTGGTGCCCCGCTTTGAAAAACCGCAAAAGCCGGTGTACTACGTCGACCTGCTGAACAAGCCGGTTGCCAAGCCCCGGGCGGGTCGTCCTGATGCACCGGCAAAGAAGAAAGCGCCGAAGAAAAAGAAACCGGTGATTAAAAAGGCTCCGGCTGTCACCAAACCGCCGGTGAAGAAAAAACCGGTTACCGTTAAAAAAGCCCCTGCCGAAGTTGTCAAAACCCAACCCAAGGCCACACAGAAAACACCGGTGGTCAAACAACCGGCTGACGTTCCCACCAAGACGGTGGAGAAAAACTACCAGGAAGAAACCCTTGATGCCATTGAACGGCTCAAACGTAAGCAACGGATCAATGCGTTAAAACAGGAGCTGAACGCCTTGGCCACACGCGATATACCAACCACTGATACCATTGATGCACCCGTCGGTGAAGTGGGCGGGCAGGGCGATGAAGTCGGGGTCGGGTTCGACAGTTGGATCAAGGAATATTTGTCCCAGGCCTGGGCACTGCCCCGTCATTATTGGGAGCGCGGCTTGAAGGCCAAAATGGTTCTGCAGTTCAATACCTCCGGAAGGCTGGCCCATTACGAAATGCTCTCCCCATCGGGCGACAGTTTTTTCGATGCCAGTGTCAAGCGGGCGGTGCAGCAGTTGACCCAACTGCCCTCCAAACCGGCCCGTCCTCTCGAACTGATCGTGACTTTTGATCCGAAAGAGATGTTGATGCGATGAAAAAAACACTGATAATGGCCCTTGTGCTGCTGGTAAGCGTTTTGGGCGCTGCCGGTATGACGACGGCCAAAGAGATTGTTATTACCACTCCGGGTAAACAGGCCATCCCCATGAGCTTGACCCGGATCTTGCCGTTTCAGCAACGTGATACGGTTCTTGAAGAGACCGTTGATAAGGTTCTCAGCGCAGATCTCGACCTCAGTGGTCTGTTTGAATTTGTCGATCCACAGGCCTTTCTCGATGACGCCGGGCGTATGGGGTTGACCAGCACCGAGGTTAACTTTACCCAGTGGCGCCTGCTTGGTGCTCAGGTGTTGTTTAAAGGCGGCTATCGGCTCAACGGCAGCCAGGTGGAACTGAACCTGCGCCTGTTTGATGTGATCTCGCGGCGGCTGTTGGTGGGCCACAATTACCGTGGTCAGGTGTCGGATGTGCGGCGCATGGCACACAGTTTTGCCGACCTGATCCTCGAAGCTCTCACCGGCAAGAGCGGAGCGTTTAATACCCGTATTGCCTTTATCAGTAATCAGTCCGGTCACAAGGAACTGTATCTGATGGAATCGGATGGTTACGATCCGAAACGGATCACCAACCACCGTAGCCTGGTGCTCAATCCCGATTTTTCGCCGCTGGGGCGTGAGGTGATTTTTACCTCCTACCGTCAGGGCAATCCCGACCTGTACCGCAAAGAGATTTACACTGGCAAAGAAGCGCGCATCTCTCGCTATAAGGGACTCAATATCTCCGGACGCTACCGACACGATGGTCGTGAACTGGCCTTGACCCTGTCCCGTGATGGCAATGCGGAAATTTATCTGGAGAGCCTTTCCGGTCAGCTGCACAAGCGGGTGACCAACTCGTGGGCCATTGATGTCGATCCGAGCTGGAGCCCGATTGGCGATCAACTGGTGTTTGTCTCTAACCGCCAGGGCAATCCCAATCTGTTTGTTGCCGATCTGATCGACGGCCAAGTGCGGCGTTTGACCTATAACGGCAAATACAATGCCACTCCGGCCTGGAGTCCGGACGGCAAGCGGATTGTGTTCAGTCGTCTCGAGGGTGGTGCCTTCAACTTGTTCAGCATTGGTGTCGATGGCAAGGAGGAACGGCAGTTGACTTTCGGTGCCGGTAACAAGGAACATCCGCGCTGGAGTCCGGATGGTCGCTTTATTGTCTATTCCAACGATATTTCCGGTAAAAAGGCCATCTATGTCATGCGTGCCGATGGCAGCGGACAACGACGGATTTCGACCCTGGATGCTGACTGCAGCCACCCGGCCTGGTCGAAGAGCTGGTAACGGGTTGACGGCTAAAACGTTGACAACCCTCCGGCGTTCATTTAGATTGAAAAGCACATTGACAACCGTGTTATCACGAGTGGTGGAGGGAATGGCCCTTTGAAACCACAGCAACCGGTCCTGACGTTCAGGATGACAGGTGCTAATTCCACCCCCGCAAGGGGACAGATGAGACGGCGTCTTTGGATACTTGATCCACCACAGGACGTTTCTTCCTGTTCCACGTATCCACAAGGCCCCATTCTCTCTGGATGGGGCCTTTTTGCGTGGAGAGAAATTTGACCAACGACGTTCAACTGGTAACAACCCAGACCATAGAGATCGATCAGGAGTTGCGCCTGGAGAGTGGGCGTCTGCTCGGGCCGTTGACGTTGGCTTATGAGACCTACGGGACGCTCAATGATACCGCCAGCAACGCCATCCTGGTGACCCATGCCTGGACTGGCGACGCCCATGCCGCCGGCAGGCACAGTGAAGAAGACCGCAAGCCGGGCTGGTGGGATAATATGATCGGGCCCGGGCGTGTGCTGGATACCGACAAGTATTATGTCATCTGTTCCAATGTCATCGGCTCCTGCAAAGGCTCTACCGGACCCACCAGCACCAATCCGCAGACCGGCCGACCTTACCGACTCAAATTCCCCATTGTTATGGTGCGCGACATGGTGCGTGCCCAGAAGCTGATGCTCGATGCCCTGGGCATCTCCTCGTTGGTTACGGTCATTGGTGGCAGTATGGGCGCCATGCAGGCGCTGGAATGGGGCATCCACTATCCGGATATGGTGCGCTCAATCATTCCCATTGCCGGAACCGGACGAACCTCGCCCATGGCCATCGCCCTCAACGCTCTGGCCCGTCAGGCAATTTATAACGATCCGTTGTGGAAGAAAGGCAATTACAAACCGGAACACCAGCCAGCAAGCGGTTTTGCCTTGGCGCGCGCCGTTGGCCATATTTCATTTTTATCCGAAGAATCCATGGCCATGAAATTCGGTCGCCGTTTTTCAGCGCGAGACGGTTTGTTTGATTTCTTCGGCCAGTTCGAGGTGGAGCGTTATCTGGAGTACAACGGCAACAGTTTTCCTGCCCGTTTCGATTGCAATTCCTTTCTCTATCTGGCCAAGGCGCTCGACCTCTATGATGTGTCGTGGAACTTTTCCGGCATGGAAGAGGCGCTGGAGCGTCTGGACTGCCCGTCGCTGTGGTTTGCCTTTACCTCGGATTGGTTGTATCGGCCGGAGCAGACCGAAGAGGTGGTGGATGTGCTTCAGAAAGCCAATAAGCCGGTGACCTACCACCTGATTGACTCCGATTACGGTCATGACTCGTTCTTGGTTGAGCCGGAGAAATTTACGCCTTATGTGGTGGAGTTTCTTCGTCAGCTTGAGGTATAGAGTCCGTAACTCGAGCTTGTCTTTGATCTTGCTCTTCGGTGGTTCATTATTTGGAACGAATCGCACAGGCGAACGTCATCCGTTCGCAATGGTGGTACCCACGTGACGCGGGCTTCCGCGCCCGCCAGTCGGCTCCCGTCATTGCACCCTGCAGGTTCCCTCACTCCATTCTCTTACATCGCGATATCGGCAAAACTCGCCCAGTCTGCATCAGTCCTCAAACAGATTCCCGACAACCATCGCGCTGACGTTCATTGCGTTCGGTGCTGCTGAACGGGAGAGCTTGGCTGCTAAATAACACTCTGAAGAAGGGTGGGCATTGCCCACCCGTTTTATCGGTGCCACGAAAAAAATAGAGTAAGGCGTCAAACCGTTATCAACGTTTTATGCCAGAGGTGATGAGTTGCAGGATTCGTCGACCTAAAGGGCGGCGAGCCGAATCTGTGAAGCATCACGGAAGCAGACCTATTGCAGGTGAATCCAGGTTCAGGAGGTGTTCAAGCTGGCTTTTGCATACTTTTGGGCGGCCAGCCAAAAGTGTGTCGGCTGCCGGGACGAGACCCGGCGGTCTTGACCTTGACTTTGATCTTCAGCAGTTCGCAATTCAGAACTGATCGCTCTGGCGAACGTCATCCGTTCACAATGATGGTACCCACATGACGCGGGCTTCCGCGCCCGCCCGTCGGCTCCCTTTTGCGTCGACAAAAGGGAGGCAAAATCGACCCCTGATCATTGCGCCCTACGGGTTCCCTCTCTCCATTCTCTTACATCGCGATGTCGGCAAAACTCGCCCAGTCTGCATCAGTCCTCAGACAGGTTGCCGACGATCATCGCGGTGACTTTCACTGCGTTCGGCGCTGCTGAACAGGGGAACTTGGCTGTTAAATAACAAACCATGGAGGGTGGCACTGCCCACCCGTTTGATCGGTGCCACACTGGAAATAGGTCGAGGCCCAGCGGTTTTGATATTGATCTATTGAGGAATAAAGGAACGACTAAAACAGATCAAGCTGCTTACGCGGCGGTGGGGTGAGTTTAAACGGACGCGGTGAAAAACGCGGACATTCCACCAGCTTGGTTCCTAACGGCTGGCGGCAGGAGCGCACGCATTTTTCACACAGCGGATTGAATTGCTCAAAAGACGACGTCGAGGCCACAGCAGACTCCTTGAAGGCAACAGCTGTTATCCATTATTGGGTGTTGCAAGTATCCTGTCAATGGCCTGTTTCAGTTCGGGCTGTTGTTCGGCAAACGGATCAATGGTCAACTCAACGCGATCATCCGGACGGGTGTGACGATAGAGCGGATCGTAATACTTGACCATCAGCTCCGAAACCAACTGCTGCCACTGCTTGTGGTGCAACAGTTCCAGCATCTGCTCGGTTTCTTTGCTACCCAGACGACATTTAATCGATTCAATGGGTGGGATAAACGCATCCATGGGCAACTGATCGACCTGATAGTCTTCAAGGATGATACGCACCCGGTTTTCCATGGAGGTCTCCAGCCACAAGGTGGTTTCCGTCTGCAGGCTCTGGTAAAAGCGCAACGGCAGCAACAAACGGCCGATGTGACGGCTCTCCCCTTCAGTGAGTGCCCAACCGCCTGATTCCAACTGCCGTAACTTATCCCACAGCAGGGCCTCGAAGGTCTTTTGTGACGGCTGGTTACCGAGCCCGACGCCGCCGAATGCACTGCCGCGATGATTGGCCAGGCCTTCCAGATCAATCACCGGCCAGCCTTGCTGTTCAACCTGTTGCAGGATGCGGGTTTTGCCGACACCCGTCAGGCCGCGCAGCACCAACATGCGGGCCCAACTGCCCTGTTCAAAGAAATCCAGAACCGTGCGACGAAACGCTTTATGGCCTCCACGCAATTGAAACGCCGGATAACCGGCTAACTGAAGAAACGCAGTCATTGCCCGACTGCGCAGTCCACCACGCCAGCAGAAAATAACGATCGGTTGACGGTGTGACTGGCGGTGGGAGAGGATATCCTCAATCATGCGCGGAATATGGGGGGCAACCAGGTGCATGCCGCGGTGACGTGCGGCATCCGGGCCCTTCTGTTTGAACAGCGTACCGATCTCGACGCGTTGTTCGTTGGTCAGAATGGGAACATTGACCGCACCGGGAATGGTGCCGTCGGTAAATTCATCCGGGCTGCGGACGTCGACAAACAGGGCACCGTTGTCACGGCGGCGTAGAGCGTCGTCAATATCGATAATAAAGGTGTCGTTGAGCATGGTTAAATCAGGTCCAGAAAGCAAAAGTGGCCTGGAGTGTAGCAGATTGCCCGGAGGCGAAAAAGGGTCATTTATCAACAACGAGGATAATCCATTGTTATTTGATCGTAAAATGGTATAAAAACACCCAGATGGCGGCTGTTCTCCGATAAACGAATTGACAGTTGCGGGCAGCTGTGGTACAAAACCGCGTTTGTATGACACGACAAAAGAATGAAAGAAGATTCGCATGGCCGAAAATCGGCGTGAACTCTATAAATCTCTTGGTTTCTTGTCCAGTGTCGGCATCTGCATGGTTGCGTCGATCCTTATCGGCATGGCCATGGGCTACTATCTTGATCAGTGGCTTGGAACCAAGCCATGGATGTTGTTGATTTTCCTCGGATTTGGTATTGTCTCGGGATTCAGGAATATTTTTATTCTGACCAATCGTGAACTGCGACGTCAGAAACAGGAGAGTCAGGACGACGGTGAGTGATGATCAACTGCTCGGACAACTTGCCCGACGCAACTGGATCATTCTGGCTGTGCTGGTCGCGTTAAGTGGCTTGTTTCAGGATCTTGACCTGACTCTTGGTGTGGCCAGTGGCGGTCTGATTGCCGTGTGCGGCTATCAATGGTTGCACCGTTCGCTGGTGAAAGCGCTCTGTGAAGGGGGCGCACCGGCGGTCCGGGGGTTTCAACTGAGCTATGTGTTCAGGCTGGCTGCCTTGGCGGTAATGTTGCTGCTGCTGATTGCCGTGGTCAAAGTGGACCCCATCGGCCTGGTTATTGGACTTTCAGTCGTGGTCATCAATATTATGTGGACCACCATAAAGCGCGCTATCAAGTAAGGAGGCACGACTTAAATGACACATCCCTTTTTATTTCTGCAATGGGTCGAGCAGCAGTTGCACACGCACCTCGGCGAGCATGTGACATACACCTGGTTTGTCATGCTGCTGTTGATCGCTCTGGCCTTTGTTATTTCCCGTGGAATCAAAATGGTTCCCAGTGGCTGGCAGAATCTGATGGAAAGTGTTGTCGGCGGCATTGAGAACCTGATTACAGAGACTATGGGTCCCAAAGGGAAAACCTATTTCCCGCTGATCGCGACATTTGCTCTGTTTATTCTGGTGTCCAACCTGGTTGCCTTGGTTCCGGGTTTCTATCCGCCGACCGCAAACCTGAACACCAACGCCGCTCTGGCGCTGACCGTGTTTGCCATGACGCACATCATTGGTGTTAAAGAGCACGGTATTGCCTATCTCAAGCACTTCATGGGCCCGATTCTGGCGCTGGCGCCGCTGATCTTTATCATTGAGATCATCGGTCACCTGGCCCGTCCGTTGTCCCTGTCTCTGCGTCTTTTCGGTAATATGTACGGCCATGAGATCGTGCTGATGATCTTCTTTGCTCTGGTTCCGCTGTTCCTGCCGATTCCCATGATGATGATGGGTATCCTGGTCGCATTTATCCAGGCATTTGTTTTCACCCTGCTGGCGATGATCTACATTGCCGGGGCTCTGGAAGAAGCACACTAAATAATCACAACGTGATTCACGTTTTGATCGGTCCTATATCATATAGGAAAAATAACCCACATTTTTTGTTTGAAGGAGAAAAGAGATGACGTTTTTCGCATGGTGCATGATCGCAGCTGGTTTCGGTATGGCTATTGGTTCTTTCGGTACTGGTCTGGGCCAAGGTCTGGCTATCAAATCTGCCGTTGAAGGTGTTGCTCGCAACCCGAGCGCAAGTGGTAAAATCCTCACCACCATGATGATCGGTCTGGCGATGATCGAGTCCCTCGCTATCTACGTTTTCGTTGTAGCGATGATCATTCTGTTCGCCAACCCCTTCACCGCTCAAGTTATGGAACTGGCTGGTAAGTAATTTTACCTGCAACCAAGCTTGTTTAAGGCGCTCCCCTTCGGGAGCGCCTTTTTTTATCTCTGCACAGCATAAATCATTTCTGATATACTGATGTCTTCTTAATGAGATATCTGGTGGGAGGGGCAGACGTCTTTTGCCTGACAATGGGGGACAGGGTATGCGAAAGCTGATCCGCATCATCAAGGAGCATCAAAGATACCCGCTGACAGCGCGCATTTTTCTGATCCTGTGTGTCTCCATGGTGGCGATACTCACCGCTATTTTTTCGCAATCCTATCGCCGTTATAATCGCACCTACCTGTCACGAATAACCACCCATGAAAACCATGTGGTCACTCAGGTCAGCCAGGAGATTGAGCACCAGTTCGATATGATGGTCGCTGATATCAGGATTCTCAGTCAGCTCAATGAACTGAACGACTATATTGCGACCGGTGATACGCAACTGCTCGATAAAATCGCGAACGAATTTCTCCTTTTTGCCCACTCCAAACCGTATTACCTACAACTCCGTTTTCTCAATGCACAAGGGCGTGAAGTGGTGCGCATTGATAGTGAGTCCGGTCATGCATATAAAGTGGACGAAAAACACCTCCAGAATAAATCGCAGCGCGATTATTTCCAGCAGGGGATTCAGCTTGAAAATCGCAACGTCTATTTCTCCCGTTTTGATCTGAACGTTGAGCATGGGCAGGTTGTTGTTCCCTATCAACCGACATTGCGCTGTGCCACCCCGGTCTATGCAGACAATGAAACCTGTCCGTGTGGTGTCGTGGTATTGAACTACAATGGTGCGCATCTGCTTGATCTGCTTGAGCGAATGCAGAACATTGCCCAAGATACCTTACTGTTGGTCAACAAAGACGGCTACTGGCTGCGTGGGCTCAATCCTGACGATGAATGGGGATTTGTTCTTCCGCAGCGACACGACAAGCGGTTTTCGACCAGATTTCCTCTAGCATGGCCGCATCTGGATGACAGCGCCGGACAGGTTGTCACGCCGCAGGGCGTTTTCTGCTTCCGTTCGCTTCATCCGCAACTGCCTGAATCGGTCCTTAATGCGCCCCATTGGTTTGTGGTCAGTTATCTGTCAGATGCAACGATTTCTCGCGCCAAGATGGCGTCACTTGAGCATCAGTTCAACATGGCCATGATCTTGCTGCTTCTGGCGATTGTGCCAGCCTGGATCGTCTCGCTGTTTGTTGCCGAGATCATCCATAAGCATCATGAACTTAAAATGAAGGTAAACTACGATTCGCTGACCGGTTTGGCCAATCGCGTGTTGTTTAGCGATCGTCTTGAACAGTTGTTATGGGCTAGTGAACGTAGCAGTCACCAGTTTGCCGTGCTTTTTTGCGACCTGGATGGTTTTAAAGCCGTCAATGATACGCTGGGACACGATGCCGGTGATGAACTGCTGATCGCATTGGGGCAACGGATGAAAGATCTGGTGCGCAAAAGCGACACGGTTGCGCGATTAGGTGGCGATGAATTTGCCGTTCTGCTCGCCAATATCAGTTCGGTGCACGTGGCTGAAATGATCGCGTCAAAAGTGGTGGATCAGCTCAGTCAGCCGGTCGAGCTCAACAATGGCCGCGCTCAGGTGGGCGGCAGTGTCGGAATCGCCCTGTATCCCGATCATGCCAAAACGAGCAAGGGGCTGGTCACCTGTGCCGATCAGGCGATGTATGAAGCTAAACGCAGCGGTAAAGGGCGCTATTACCGTTATGATCAGATAACACGGCAATACAGCGCAGAGATGACAAAGGCAGATCGTTTTGAGCGGGAACATGATGAAAATTGACATTGTTTCACAGGAGTGTGTCTATGATGGGTTTTTTTCTCTGAATCGTTTTGTCGTTCGCCATGAATGTTTTGACGGATCACAATCGGCACCCCTGGTGCGCGAACGGATTGACCGTGCTCGGGCAGCGGCGGTGTTGCTCCATGATGCGCAGCGCGACAGTGTTGTGCTGGTGGAACAGTTTCGGATTGGTGCCGTTGATGATCCCCACAGTGCGTGGCTCATCGAATGTCCTGCCGGTATGATTGAAGCGGGTGAACAGCCGATGGAGGTGGCGCAACGGGAGTGTTGTGAAGAGGTCGGCAGGCTGCCGGTAGATCTGCAGCAGATCGGTGAGTATTACGTATCTCCAGGCGGAAGTTCGGAAAAAATCACTCTCTATTACGGCCAAATTGACAGCACAGGACTCAATAACACACTGTGCGGAGTTGCCCATGAAGGGGAGGATATTCGTGTGCTGGTGGTGCCGTGGCGTGAGATAGAAACACAGCTCGATGAGGGGAGCATCACCAATGCAACCACTCTCATCGCCTTGCAATGGGTGCAGATCGCCCGTTTAAAAGGAACGCTGCCGGTAGGCCGGTAAGTGGCTTGATGTCACTGTCGATTCATTGACGATGGAAGCCGAAAATGCAATTTTCGCCGTGCACACAAAATTAAGGAATTGAAAACCTGTCCTTGGTGTTGGTCGCCCGTTCATGGGCTCCCCAGGTTGTTTTCAACAGTCTGCTAGAAACGGATAATTGACGAGGACCAGGTCAGACCGGCACCGAAGGTCACCAAACCCACCACATCGCCAGGCTGGATACGACCATTCTCCAGCGCCTCATTCAGGGCAATGGGGATACTCGCCGCAGATGTGTTGCCGAAACGATCCACATTGACATAGACCTTTTCAGAATCAATTTTAAAGCGCTTGCCAATGCCCTCAATGATACGAATGTTGGCTTGATGGGGGATGAGAAGGTCAAGGGCTTCCGGTGCGATCTGAGCCCGTTTCAGCGCTTCGTGAAGTGCATCGGTCATCGAGACCACGGCGTGGCGAAACACTTCACGTCCTTCCATGTGAATGGTTGCTTCATTGCTGTCAACCAATTCGTGGGACAGGGGCAGCTGACTGCCGCCGGGGTTGTAGAGCAGGCCGTGGTGACGACCGTCACTCTTCATGTAGGTACTGAGAATCCCTTTGTCATCCTGTGCCGCGCCGATCACGGCAGCCCCGGCTCCATCACCGAACAGCACGCAGGTATTGCGATCCTGCCAGTTGACCATGCTCGACAGCATCTCCGCTGCGATCACCAGGACATGTTGGTAGCCGGATGTCTGAATGAGGCTGTCCGCCAGATGCAGGCCATAGAGAAAGCCGCTGCACGCAGCAGACAGGTCAAATGCTGCGGCGTTGTTCGCACCGATTTTCTCCTGCACCAGGCAGGCCAGTGAGGGGAATTTCATATCCGCTGTTACCGTGCCGACAATGATCAGATCAATGTCCTCGGCTTTCACCTTCGCTTTTGCCAAGGCTTGATTGGCGGCGTCTGCGGCGAGGTCCGAGAGGGCACTGCCGGGCTCGGCAATATGGCGCTGGCGAATTCCCGTTCTCTCGACAATCCACGTGTCGTTGGTGTCTACCATCGACTCAAGGTCGGCGTTGGTCAACACACGGGATGGAACAGCATGGCCTGTAGCAAGAATGCGACAATGTGGATTCATGGCGAACTCCTGAACGAAGAAAGACATCGGTTAAAAAATGACGAGTATAGCAGATTGACACAGCGGGTTCACCGACAATCAACACGGTGTCGGCAGCATTGCATTCATCTCTGACGACACCGGTTTATATCCTCGCGCGCCAGTGACTAGGGGGGACAGCAGGCGCAGGTAGAGCGGAACAGGGACGTACTCAGGTAGCGGTCGCCACGATCTGGTAACAGGGTGACAATGGTGCCGGATTTCATGGTTGCGGCAACACGGAGCGCCCCGGCAACAGCCGCACCACTTGACATACCGACAAATAATCCCTCGTGAATGGCCAGATCCCGAGCACAGTTAAAGGCTTCGTCATCCTCGACCACCAGTTTGTCGTCAAGGTTCTCCTCGTGGTAGATGTCGGGAACAATGGCTTCCTGCATGTTTTTCAGCCCCTGAACCGAATGGCCAAGGGTTGGCTCCACGCCGATAATCCGGATGGAGGGATCACGCTCTTTCAGTGCCCGTCCGGTGCCCATCAAGGTGCCCGAGGTGCCGATGCCGGCGATAAAGGTGTCGATGTTGCCGTTGCACTGGCGGTAGATCTCCGGACCGGTGGTTTCGTAGTGGGCCAACGGGTTGTTGGGGTTACTGTACTGGTTGGGCATGAAATACTGGTCCGGCGATTCCTTAACAATTTGATGAGCCAATAGGATCGCACCGTCTGTCGCTTGGCCCTGAGTAGAGAGAACAACCTCAGCTCCATAGGCTTCGAGAACACTACGCCGCTCAACACTGACACAAGGGGGCATGACAAGTTTCACGTGATAGCCCAGAGACGCGCCGATCATGGCCAGGGCAATACCAGTGTTGCCGGATGTCGGCTCGAGAATGGTTTTGTCCGGTGTCAGTGATCCATCCTCAATGGCCTTTTTAATCATGTACCAGGCCGGACGATCTTTGACCGAACCCCCGGGATTGCTCCCTTCCAGCTTGGCGAAAATCTGCACGGCAGGATTCGGATTCAGTTTGGTGATTTTGACCAACGGCGTGTTGCCGATGGCAGCAGACAATGTGAATGGTTGAGGCGACATAATAGGATCCAAAAATAAGCTAAAAGATAGTGGTGGTTTAAATAATGCCGTGAAGCACCTGCCCCGGTGCCCCCAGAGCATCAACCTGTTTTTCAACCGCCGGATCGTCAATCAAAGGTGGTGCGTGGTGAGGCTTACGCCGGGCGTCGATCACCAGAGCGCCACGACAGCCCCAGTGCTTGTCAGCCGTGAAACTGTCAATCCCGTAAAGGTCGCTGGCGGGATCTGAACGGGTAAATGTGGTCCACAAAAAGTTATTCAGGGTTTGGGTGCTGAACGCACTGTCATCACTGATTACAATCAATGGGAAGGCGTTGATCGGGGCCTGTTGATCGTAAAACGCACAGAACCGCTCCATGGACTGTGATGCATCCTGAGGCTGTTGACAGGCCGGTCCTTGAACGACCAGAACACCCGGCAAAGCGACATGAGGTGCACGAAAGCCGTCAGGCAAATGGATCTCTGGCGGAATTTCACTGGTCAAAGAACGTCTGGCCGGACCACTGGCTGCAACAACCACCTTAGATCCACTATTCAGGCCCTGGCCACTGTAATCAAGGGTGTCCATGGTGGTGCAGGTCTGAAAGTGCAGGTCGCGTTGCCAGTCACAGCGTTGCAGGGCGTGGCTTAAAAACCCGCCAATATCGTGAATGTCGAGCTGCGGGTTATCCTCGTGGTTGGTAATAAACAGATATTTGGCCAGTGAAAGCTGTCCCTGGCCGAGAATGGCATTGGCCTGGGTCAATAGCTCCTGAGGACGCTGTTCCGTGCTGTACGGTGTATAGCGTTCGCTGCCGATGGCGAGCAACAGCGGGTGCACACCGGCGGCATCCACAGCATGAACCGCGTGAATACCAGGCAAAACCGTGGGGATCAGATCGCCGGTCAGTTCATGAATAAAGGCACCAAAACTGGTATCTTCTTGCGGCGGACGGCCAACCGTGGTGAACGGCCAGATCGCGTCCGGACGGTGATACACAGCTTTTACCTCAACCACCGGAAAGTCATGGGTCAGGCTATAGTAGCCGAAATGATCACCGAACGGGCCTTCGGGGCGAGTGCGAGATGGGTCGATATGACCGCAAATCACAAAATCGGCCTGGGCCGGGAAGGGCAGTGCACCCGGCTGAACCATCTGGATGCGCTGACCGCCGAGCAGTCCGGCAAAAGAGAGTTCCGGCATCCCTTCCGGGAGCGGCATCACCGCGGCGACGGTCATACTGGGTGGACCGCCGACAAAAATATTGACGGGGAGTTTTTCACTGCGATCTTTGGCACTGCGATGGTGAACGCCGATGCCGCGGTGGATCTGGTAATGCAGGCCCACTTCCTTGTTAGTCTGATAGGCATTGCCACTCAGTTGTACCCGGTACATGCCGAGGTTCGACGAACGCATGCCCGGATGCGATGGATGTTCGGAATACACCTGGGGCAGGGTGATAAAAGCACCGCCGTCATCGGGCCAGGAGACCAGTTGCGGCAGTTGGTCGATGGTGGTCTGGTGCTGGAGGATAGGTCCGGTCTTAACCTTTTTCGGCAACAGGTGCCAGGCACCGACCGGGGCCTTAGCAAACGCCCACGGGCGTTTAAACACCGCAGAGGGATCAAGTTTGGCATCAACCAGGCGTTGGACCGTGGTCAGGGTGTCGCGAAAAATAAAGCGGGTGCGCTCCAGTGTGCCAAACAGATTGCCGAGCATGGGGAAGCGACTGCCGGTGACATTAGTGAACAGCAGCGCCGGGCCTTGTGCGGCATACACCCGGCGTTGAATGGCACCAGCTTCGAGATAAGGATCCACCGGGTCCGTGATACGGATCAGTTGACCATGTTTTTCCAGGTCGCGTACACAACTTTGCAGGTTGGCATACCCCACGATGACCTCCGCACCTTAAAACGAGTTGATTCGGCGAATAAACGAGTTCAACAGCCCGTAGCTGCGGCGGTTGAAGTGAATGGCCAGCCGTGGCAGATCCCACAGGTCGGGCTCATCACGCTCTTTGTCAAATGCGCTGACTGCCTTAATCCGGGTATCGGGCAGCAGGATTTCTGAAAATTCACTTTCCAGCGTTTCGATCTGCTGCTGTGTCAAAGCCTTGTTAAGGCGGATGACCAGCAGTTTTCCGACATAGCGGCTGGAGTGATAGACTTTGTAAAATGAGTCGATGACCTCCATCGCCTCTTCAGCACTGCGGGTGATGGTAAACAAGCCAAAGTCTTCACCGGATATCAAGCCCTTGGGCAGCAGAACATCGCGCATAAACTCGAACAGGTCTTCCCAGTAGGTGCCGTTATTGTCGTCAATCAGCACCAGGGGGATCGGCGGATTCTTGCCGGTCTGAACCAGGGTCAAGGTCTCCATCGCTTCATCCAGAGTGCCGAAACCGCCGGGAAACAGGGCCACCGCATCGGCCTCTTTGAGAAACGCCACTTTGCGGTTGAAAAAGTATTTGTACATCAGCACCCGGTCACTTTGTTTCATGACCCGGTTGGTATCCTGTTCAAAGGGTAGTTCAATGTTGACGGCAAACGAGTTCTCCTTGCCGGCGCCCTCATTTCCCGCCTGCATGATACCACCGCCACCACCCGTGATCACCATGTAATTGTTTTGCGCCAGCAATTGCGAAAAGCGCACACATTTTTGATAAATGGGCTCTGATGGCAGGGTGCGGGCTGAACCGAAGATAGTGACTTTACGCCGTGACCGATAGGGGCTGAACACCTTGTTGGTGTAGCGCATCTCTTTCATGGTGGTACGCATCAGCTTCAGGTCGGCCAGGTAGTCGCTGGTCTGACCGGCTTTGAGAGCACTGAGGATCATTTCGCGGATGATGTAGGGGTGGTGAACACCGACCTCCTCAAGCAGATTGTCGATCAGTTCATCGATGTGACCGTTGGAGCGGGTAAACGAGATGTCCATAAAGGTATCATTCCATCATAAAATCAGCGGCGAGCCAGAAACAGGCTGCCGGCCATGCTTTGCGAGCGAATCAGAAGTCCTTGAAGGCTCGAGCCGAGATAACGTTCATCAAAAGCAATATATAAACTGCGCAGTTGCTGCTCGAGGCGGTAAAAGCGATTCTGCTCCTCTACGGACAGGGCCTGCTCAACATCCTCACAGATAAACGTGATGCAGTTGTAGGGCCGAACAGCAATGTCCAGCGTGCAGCCGTTGTCGCCGAGAAACGGACACGTGCGGTCAAAATGGGCGGCCGGCAGCTTATCCTGCAGAATCGCAGCGAGCAGGTTGGCCAAGGTCATATGGTTGTGGCCAAGCTCACAACACGAGCCCTGACACTGCGCACACGCGTCAGCTCCCTGGGCGGAAAGAAACAGATCGTGGATCTCGGTCTGCAAAGTGCCGATCAGGCTCAGCTGCTGGTCAATCCACTGCCGCTCTTCACTGCTGAGCGCCATGATCTCTTTGCGAACACTTAAAACAATCCGCTGCCAGCGTTGATGGTTTTCTGATGGCAAAGGGGCCATTGCAGTCTCTATCCCTGATTAAAAGTGGTCGAAGAAGGCCGTAAGCCGGGTTCTGTACCCGAATCCGGTTACCCGGAGACGGGCAACGATCATTCCTCTAGGACCGCCGTTGCCGACGGCCTCAAGCAGCCAACCCGAAAGCTTCGAGCGAGCCGCTCTCAAACGCTTCCCTATTTGGCCTTGCTCCAGATGGGGTTTACCGAGCCTCTGATGTCACCACCAGAGCTGGTGAGCTCTTACCTCACCCTTTCACCCTTACCTGCCAAAGCAGGCGGTCTTCTCTCTGTGGCACTGTCCCTGGGGTCACCCCCGGTTCCCGTTAGGAACCATCCTGCTCTGCGGAGCCCGGACTTTCCTCCCGTTTCTTGCGAAACCGGCGACCGTCTGTCCTTCTTCGACCAGTTCTGATTGTCCTGTCAGGCGTTTATTCGCCTTCAGGCATGACGAAGAGCAGACGGTTGCAATGGGGACAACTGTCGATTCCCTGCTTTTTCAGCATGTTATTAAAGAACTGTGGCGGCAGGTGCATGTTGCAGCCCAGGCAGTTGCCACGGCGGGCTTCCACCAGTGCAGAACCGTTGCGGCGCTTGAGTAACAGTTCGTAGCGTTGGCGGATCCGGGGGGGAACCTGCTCGATCAGAGCGGCGCGCTTGGTGTCTTCCGAGACCAGGGATTCATCAATCTCCGTCAGCAGATCATTGATTTCGCTGCACCGGCTGTTAGA
Organism: Desulfuromonas acetoxidans DSM 684; assembly: GCF_000167355.1. NCBI lineage: Bacteria > Pseudomonadati > Thermodesulfobacteriota > Desulfuromonadia > Desulfuromonadales > Desulfuromonadaceae > Desulfuromonas > Desulfuromonas acetoxidans. Next base: position 27,986 of record NZ_AAEW02000009.1, on the reverse strand, counting down.
GGTGGATTGGAGGTTGTCGAGTTCTTGTTGCTTCTCGTCACGGTCCTCTTTAATGGTGGCCAGTGCCGCATCGCGATCCTGAAGAATCTCCTGGAGGTCCTTGGTCTGCTTTTTTGCCACATCAACCTCTTTGAGCATGGCCAGATACTCTTTTTGGGTTTTGATCTCGGGCAGGTGAGCTTCCGATTTCTCGATGTTATCCTGCTCTTTGAGCAAAGACTGGTTGATTTCACTGCGCTCGGCTTCAATGGTCGCGATTTCACCATCCAGCTGGGCGATGAGTGCCGTGAGCTTGTCGGTGTTGACGGTCAGCTCATTTTGTTCTTCGCGGAGTTTCTCCTGCTTTTTCCGCCCGCTGATAATGTGCTGATCGAGTTCCTGCAGATCGATAAGTAGCTGTACTTCTTCTTTCACCCTGTTACCTCCATGGTCTGTAGTGCTTGGAATAGCGGTCTATATATGTGTGAACGGATCACATTCATGCTGTGCAGTGGTTATGGCCATGTTCCAGCCCTGTGTCTGGCTGTAGTGGTCAAGTCGGCTGGCCAGCGCCGGAGCCATCAAGTGTTCTGTGGCAAAATGGCCGGCATCAATGAGGGCCAGCCCTAGAGAGCGGGCGGCCATGGCTTCATGGTATTTGATGTCGCCGGTAATCAGGACATCGGCACCCTGGCGGGCCGCTTCATGGATCAGCGATGCGCCACTGCCGCCGCATACGGCAACTTTGTTTACCGGCCGGGGTTGCTCCGCCGCCACAATGCGGAGCGCGGCGCAATCAAGTTTGTCCTTGCAGCGGTGTGCCAGTTCCTCCAGCGAGAGGGGCTCTGCGAGACGACCGATGCGTCCCAGGCCGATATCCTGGCGGCGATTTTCCAGTGGAATCAGATCGTACGCCACCTCTTCGTAAGGGTGAGCTTTTTCCATGCGCTGGAGAGTGGCGGCCAGCCGGTGGCGTGGCACGATGGTTTCCAGACGGACCTCATCCACCCGTTCGTCCTGACCGGTTTGACCGATAAACGGCTGGGTGTCGGTACCGGGGCGGAAGGTGCCGGTTCCACGATTGCGAAAGGAACAGTGGTCGTAACCGCCGATATGACCGGCTCCGGCCTTGAATAATGCTGTGGCAACCCGGTCGGTGTCGTCTTCAGGCACAAAGACCACCAGCTTGACCAGATCACCACTGCGCGGTGGCAATAAAGGGGTTGTCGCGCCAAGGTCGAGGCACTCGGCCAGCCAGTCATTGAGACCGTCGGCGGCATGATCAAGATTGGTGTGGGCGCTGACAATCGCCAGATTGTTCTGGATGGCAGCAAAAAGGATACGACCGGTTTCGTCGTTTTTTGAAATTTTTTTCAGTGGTTTGAAGAGCAGGGGATGGTGGGAAATGAGCAGTTGACAGTGGTGGTCAATGGCCTGTTTGATGGTCTGTTCCGTGGGCTCGAGTGCAACCATGACTTTAGTGATTTCCTGATTTAAATCACCGACTTGCAGGCCGACATTGTCCCACTCTTCCGCCAGGCTCTGCGGATAGTTGCGGTTGAGCCAGCCTACCAGATCGTGCAGGCGTACACAGGAGGTTTTTGCCATCATTTCCTCTCGCCAAAAAAAGAGAGTGCAACTCGGCTGTCGTTGCACTCTCCTGGATCGTTTACTGTCAAAAGTAGCTGTCGTCGCGTTCGTCTTCGTACCATGTACTTACCTGCATAAAGTGGTGGGCCCACCAGGACTCGAACCTGGGACAAACCGGTTATGAGCCGGTGGCTCTGACCAACTGAGCTATAGGCCCACGTAAAAACAGAGCAAAGAGTTTAGTTGATTTTGTCATACAGTGTCAAATAAAAACAGCGTCGCTCAATTCTTTTAACCCGCTGATCTAGATAGCGAAAATGTTGTGATAAGAAAGTCCGTCAGTGCGCGGATCTCTTCGAGATCAAAAATCGGAACATCCACCTCCAACGGGGCATCACTGGCTACAGCGATCAACGACGGGTCCGATTTTTCACCACGGCAGATCAGCTCCGTGCTGTAATGGTGGCGAAAGACTTCGATTTTTGGCATAGAGCTTTGCTTGAAGCCCTCGGTCAGGACAATATCAACATCGCTGAAATAGGTGGTGATGAGGTCGCTGATCTCCGGTGCCTGGCGATGCTGTTTCACCAGCGCCAGCTTGCTCGACGAGCAGACCAGCATGGTGTCGGCTCCGGCTGCGGTAAATCGGTGGCTGTCTTTTCCGGGGTGATCGATGTCAAAACGGTGGGCATCGTGCTTGATGGCACCGACTCGAAAGTGGCGCAGTTTCAGCTCGGCGATGATTTTTTCAACCAGGGTGGTTTTCCCGGTTCCGGATTTGGCAATGAATGAAACGGCCGGTATCGTCATGCAGACTCCAGACGGTAAGATGTTAAACTTGTTCCATGGTACGTGGATGACTCGTTCAGCTCAATGTAATTTTTTCTCACCTGACGTTTCTCGGCTGGGTGTGCCAAGCTGGATCAGGTTGTTCCGCTTCGGAGCAGCGCAAAAAAACGGTTCGCTGCAGGCCGGTGGCCAAAAACGTTTACGTTTACGGACGTTGAGGGATTTCAGACTGTTAGAACGAAATTGGCGCAGCTTTCGCAAGTTTGTCTTGAATCGACAATGCATGCGCGACGCATGTCGTTAACAAGGAAAGGATCGGCTATGTCGACACCCCATTCTCTGTCGGGCTCATTGTGGCTCAACAAGGATACCCACAACTACTTGAGCAGCAAACGGATTGCTCTGCTCGAACAGATCGAGGCTACCGGTTCGCTCAGTCGCGCTGCCAAATTGTCCGGCATGAGCTACAAAAGTGCCTGGGATGCTCTGGCTGCGATGAACAGCCTGGCGGAACAGCCGCTGACCGAAGCCTCCACCGGAGGGCGTGATGGTGGGGGAACCCGTCTCACCGAAGCTGGCAGTCGTGCGGTGCAACTGTATCGCACCATTGAAAAAGAACATGCCCGCGTCTTAACGCTGCTCACGGAAAATTTTGAAGATTATTCCCATCTCTACAGTTTGTTGCAACGCCTGGCCATGCGCACCAGTGCCCGCAATACCCTGCAGGGACGGGTGGTGTCTTTGCACAATGAAGGGTTGTTGACCACGGTGGAGATGATGCTCGATTGTGGCCAACCACTGTTGTCACAAATCACTACGGATAGTGTTCAGGGTCTTGCTCTGGCAGAACAGAGTCGGGTGTTTGCCATGGTCAAGGCGCCCTGTCTCACCTTTGTTGCCGCAGATTGTGATCAGGTTGTCAATCCGCTGTGCGGAACGGTATTATCGTCGCGCCAGCAGGGTGACCTGATCGAGATCGAACTTGATCTTGGCAACCAGGTGCAATTAAGTGCTGTGGTGCCGCAGGATGCCGTACCCTGTCAGCAATGGCAGCCGGGAGCCATCCTGTGTGCCACCATTCCACCCAGTCAGGTGATGATCGGTATCGCCTGATTTCCCATCATTTAACCATTGCAGATGCGGCTGAGAGCGGCACAGAAAAACCGGAGGCCCTCCTTCTCCCATACTTGCCGGCCTCCGGTTAAAGGCGCGTCCTTGTGGCGCGCCTTTCATTTTTCCCTCCCATCGCCATAAAGTCACTGGTACCTTTGACGACAGTCATTATACTATGAAGAGATGGTGCGCCGGTGGCAGGCCGCGCCGCATGAAAATCTGTGATGAGTGCAAGGAGGGGGCAATGAAACTGACAATTTTATGTGAAAATACGGTGGGGCGGGCGATTCCCGCCATTGGTGAACATGGCTTTGCCTGTTGGCTTGAGACCGATGACGGTAGTTTTCTCATCGATACCGGGCAGGGCTTCGGCATTATTCAAAATGCCCGGGTTCTTGAAAAAGATCTGAGTCAGTTCGATGGTGTCGTGCTTAGTCATGGTCACTATGATCATGCCGGAGGTCTTGAGGCGGTGCTGCGGGTCCGTGGTGAGGTTCCCGTTTATGCCCACCCGGATATTTTTGAACCGCGCTTTTCCAGAACGCCGCATAGCTTGCGATTCATCGGCATTCCCCAACGCCGTGAATTGCTCGAGACCCTGGGGGCGCAATTCCATGAAACACCACAGTTTCAGCAGATCGCTGAGCAGGTGTTTGTCACCGGTGCCATTCCCCGAACCAGCGATTTTGAAGTTGGTGACGGCAACCTTGTTCAGCCTGATGGCCAGGGTGGCTATATCGCAGATCCGTTTGCCGATGATATGGCCGTTGTTGTCGATACTCCCAAGGGGCTCGTGGTGATCCTCGGCTGTGCCCATTCCGGTATCATCAATACCCTCAATTATATTGCCGAGGTGATGCAGCGCGAACATTTTTATGCCGTGGTTGGCGGAACCCACCTTGGCCCAGTCAGCAGCGAGCAATTTGAGTTGACCGTTGCGGCGCTGCAGGGGTTCAATATTGAGAAAATCGGCGTTTCCCATTGCACCGGACAGGCGCGTGCCGCGCAATTGCGGAACCTGTTTCCAAGCCAGTTTTTCTATGGCTCCGTTGGAGCCGTTCTCGAAGTCTGATCGGTTATACCCGACCAAACAGCAAGGAGGACATCATGAGATTTTTCAGCATAATTTTAATGGCTCTGGTCCTGATAATGGCAGGCTGTGCCCCACGTCAGTCCGGCAATGTTTATAGCCGTTCCCAGGCCCAACAACAGCTTTCGGTGTATTACGGTACCGTGTTAGTGGTTAACACCGTGACCATTGAAGGCACCCAGACCGGGCTGGGCACCGTTGCCGGTGGTGTGGTTGGCGGCATTGCCGGAAATACCGTTGGTGGTGGTCATGGCCGTGCTCTGGCCACCGCAGTTGGCGCCATTGGCGGCGCTCTGGTCGGCTCGGCCGTCGAGGAGGGCACCACCCGTCAAAACGGTGTGGAACTGACCGTTGAGCTGGATAGCGGCGAAGTGATTGCCGTGGTTCAGGAAGCTGATGACTATTACGCGGTTGGTGACCGGGTACGGATCATTCGCGGTCCCGGTGGCGTGACGCGCGTGCGCCAATAACCACTTCTCCCGGCTCCCCATCGCTGTGGGGGCCGGGAGGTTTAACAGGATATTGAAAAAGTCCCATTCTGGGACTTTTCAGTGGCGCAGGCTGAAAATGCGATTTCCGCCTTGCTTACAGAATCAAGCACTAGAAAACCTGTTTTTGGTTTTGGTCGCCACAGGCTGCTCTGTCCGTTAGCTCCCCCCGCCAATCGCCATTTTCCGTGGCGTAACGTTTCTTCAAGCTCAGCCAAAACCTTTCCAGCGTTGACATTTTTATCCATAGGTTTTATATATGACTCTTTGTATGATCAATCGAAATTTTTGATTACACAGTTCGGAGGATCGATGAAGCGCGTTGAATGGATCTATTTTCGCAAGGGTTGAACCTCGTGCACGAAAGCTCAAAAGTTTTTTGAGCACAATCAGGTTGAACTGGGCACGCAGGTGGATGCCCGCAAAGAGAAAATGGATGAACAGGCGGCCTGGGCACTGTTACGCGGTGCGCAACGGGTGTTTGCCGCCAAAGGCAAGTCACGCAAAGAATTCGATGTCAATGATGATAATCGTGTCCTGATTCTCAAGGCCGCTATGGGGCCGTCAGGCAATCTTCGTGCGCCCACTTTTAAAGTCGGCGACGCTTACCTGATCGGTTTCAACGAAGAGATGTATGAGGCGTTACTCAACGGGTAAGGCCGTTTTTCAGGATGCTGTTCAGCATCCAACAAATGCAGGAAAGGATCAACTTCATGTTAACCATTACTGATGAGGCTCGTAACGAGCTCAAGACAATTCTTGAGCAAAACCCCGGTAAGTCACTGCGTGTGACACTGGCAGGTTTTGGCTGAGGTGGTCCCTCTTTGGGATTGACTCTGGACGAGTCAACAGACGAGGATAAGCAACTGAATATCAATGAGATCGATGTCCTTCTTGATCCCCAGGTTGCCCGCTTCAGCGAAGACCAGGTGATCCATTTTGTCCAGGACGGTTTCAGCATTACCTCCAAAAAAGGTGATGGCTGCGGTGGTAGCTGCGGTGGTAGCTGCGGCTAAGCTGTCAGCTGGAGTTGGAAGATAAAAAGGGTCGCATCAACAGATGCGACCCTTTTTTTGTGTTTTATGAAGCTGGTTTCTTGCTTACAAAATCAAGGACTAGAAAACCTGTCCTTGATTTTGGTCGCCCGTCCATGGGTTCTCAGTCTGTTTTTTAACAGCCTGTTAGAACCACTGCTTGAGACGATCCTGAATAAACTGAACCATGGCCTGATGAATCTCTTTGGCATTGCCCTGAGCGTCCATGGGAGCACCAAATTCGAAATGGATTGGCCGGTGGGGATCGATCACACCAAAGTCTTTAAGTTTTTTTCCGTTCTCCCATGCATCGGTGCGCAGCGCCAGCGGGATGATGGGCACCTTGGCCTTTTTGGCCAGCTTGATACCGATGGAGTTAAACTGGTCGGGATCAAACTCCGTGGTGCGGGTGGTCTGGGGAAACACGACAATGCTGGTGCCTTGTGCCAGCTTTTCGCAGCCCTGCTCGAGCACCGCTTTGAGGTCTTCACGCGGGTTCGTGCGGTTGACCACCACCGGCTGGCGCGAACGCATGACATGCTTGAAGACCGGGTAGTCGACCAAGCTTTGTTTGACGACAAAGGTGACCCGGCGATACGGGGCGATCAGGGAAGGTAGAATAAAGGTTTCCAGCGTACTCATGTGGTTACCGATGAACACACACGGCTCGTGGCTGGCGCAAACGTGCTCCATCCCCTCAATATGCAAACGGGCGCCGGATTTTTCCAGAGCGCGCAGGATGTTCAGACTGCTGGTTGACCAGTCCCCGTCGGTGTAGATATCCTGGCGAGCCATCCACGCAGCCTTGAAAACAATTGGAAAAGCCCGGGCATAAAAACTGGCGGTGGGCAATTGTGCTGACAGCCAGCCGTCACTGTGATCCGCCGTGTGGTAGGCATTCTGATTCAGGGGGACGGTAATCATGATCATCCTTGCTGTGCTGCCAGGCAGCAATAAAAGAAGTTGAGCCATGTAAGGCTAATAAATGCAAACGGTTATACCGTTGCACTGCCTATACATGTATCAGAAAAACGGTCGGAAGAAAAGTCTGCCGTCGTGGCTTCTTCTGACTGTTTTAAGCGATTATCGGTGGTGTACGTCAACGGCGGCCGGTTGAACTGATTCCGGCTGCGGTTGCTGGCGGTAGTCGGAAACTGCGGAAAGCAGTGCCAGTGCGGCAGCCCCGGTGCCGAACACCATCCAGGCGGTGTTGCTGTTGAGCTGGTAGACCTCAATGGCGGCAATGACCAGCAGATAGGCGAGAATCGCCAGAACTGCGATATTGCCGACGTAGGGGATCGCGGTCAGGATCACCGCTGCTGGACTGACGATGGCCAGATAGCTGGTGACGCGAAAGGCGATCTCCAAGGACGGGTCGGCACCGAGCAGTTTCATGATGACGCTGAGCAGAAACGCACCGATATAGCAAAACGCCACCACGGTGATCGGCGTGGTGATGATCGATGACAAGGCTGTGAACAAGCCCACTTCGGCACCGTTGACCATGTAATAAAACGTTACGAGAACGCGTACAACACCGGCCAACAGGCCCAGCGCCGCAATGGCGATCAAGGGTTCGATAAAACCGCCCTGACGGGGCATATGACGAAACTGTGTTGCCGGGTCGAGGAGCACCTGCTTGATAAAGCGCAGTGTCTCCAGGATCTTCTGTCGTATGGTGCCGCATTCGCAAACTGCCTGTGTCATGTTATCCCTCCTGAAATGTGTCCGATCAAATTGTATACAGAGGGGCAATTATAATCGTCCTTCATGGTTTTCGTCCAGACTTTTGTCCCGAAAACCGCGTCAGAAGGGCGTTGACAGGCTGTCTATTCAGGCTTCGCCGCGTGCCTTAAGATAATCGGCAATGATGGTGGCGTGATCAAAACACAGTGGATCCGGCAGATTGTCAAGGGGGAACAATTTGGCGCTCGCCGCATCATCACCACCACACAAAACTCCTTCGCCTTCAGCCGTGAACACCACAGAGATGTTGTGCTGGCGTGGATCACGATCCGGATCAGAATAGGCACGGAACTGCGCCAGGTTTGTCACCGTCAGGCTTGTTTCCTCTTTGGCTTCACGCGCTGCGGCGTGTTCAAAACTTTCACCGTAGTCGACGAAGCCGCCGGGCAGTGCCCAACCGAGGGGTTCATTTTTGCGCTCAATCAGGACAATGCTGTCACCCTGACGGATGATGATATCCACGGTGGGAAACGGGTTGCGGTATTCTTTGACAGGTTTGCCGCAATGCGGGCAAATCAGTTGGTCAGCCATCAGGAATCTCCTTGAGTCTTGCTGTTATCGTGTGATGACAATGTCCTTCAAAGGACGTTGTTGAGATGTTGTTACAAAAGGCGCATTACTGGAGGCATTGCAGCAGGCCCATCGCCCACAGGCAGGTGCCACAAGGCTCGCTGCGCAGATAACAGTCCTCTTCGAACGCCTCATTGTCAATGTAGTCGCACGGGGCGACCGTGCAACAACTGCAAAATGGATAGTCGTAATCGAGCACGTTGCGGCGGAACTGGACAAAGTCGGGACGATTCCACAGCGCTTCGAGCCCCTGTTGCGTCACATTGCCGAATTGACGGGTGGCAATGCGGTTTTCCCAGCCGTTGAGAAAGCAGCGGTAATTGTGCCACAGGTTGTAGCAGGGGTGCAGATTGCCGTCCCAACTGATGAAGGCACCGCCATCCTCAACAAAGGCACAGTGACGTTGCTGGGTGGCCGTCAAAGACGGTAGGCTCAGCTCAATACCACAGGCCTGGGCGGTCTGCCGGGCGCGCTCAAAGTGTTCGGACACCTGATGTTGCTGCTCTCGGGAGCGGGTGGTGAGGGTGGTGAGGTTGAAAAACACCCCCTGGTCGCGAGCCTGGCTTTTCATCTGCTGAATCAGTTGGCGGACAAAGTCATCGCCGGGTTTCTGTCGGGTCCAGGTATTGTGCAGCCAGGCCACCAAGTCAATGCCCTGTTGGCGGGCAGTCTGACAGCCGCGCTCAAAAATGGCGATGGCAGCATCGGTGTTGATGTCATAAGCAACGTTGTCGCAGTAGCGGGCATCATAGGGCAACATCTGGGTGACCAGGGCGAAGTCCACCCCCTGTTTGGCGGCCCAGCGGATCAGCTCCGGCAGTTCTTGGACGTTTTCCTGAACCACCACCAACTCCATGCCGAGTTTGACATTCGCTGTGGTGGTGTGACGGCGTGCCTCATTGAGCGTAGCGAAGGCGCGTTGGACTGCTCCGACCTGACCGCCCTGACGGATCTTTTTGAACAGGGCCGGACTGAGCGAGTCAATAGACAAGCAGATGCGGTTAGCACCGGCATCGAGAATCTGCTGGGCATTTTCCGGGGTGAACAGCAGGCCGTTGGATTGAAAACCGATCCAGGCGTCTGTGGCCATCTCCGCACGGGCCTGAGCGATAAACGAGGCCAGTTGTGGATGGAGAAGCGGTTCGCCGATGCCGTTGAGAAACAGGGCCTCTAAATGGGAAAAAGCCGGTTTCAGGGCGTCGAAAGTCGCCTGGGTGAGGTGACCCTCCTCAATGGTACTGCCTTCGGCGTGTTTGACGCACATCGGGCAGGACAAATTACAAAAGGTGGTGGTTTCAACAAACAGCTTGCTGGGCAACGGGCGCAGTGCCGGTGACGGCAACGGCTCGGCAATTGTCGGGATTACAGGTGTCATGGTCGTTTCGATTTAACGATCCGCGTCGGGAGGTGAATCTCCGATGACGGATCAGGACTCCTTAAAACGTAGATTATATTTTTTAATTTTCCGGTGCAACGTGTTGCGGGCAATGCCGAGGCTCTTGGCGGTTTCAGTAATGTTCCAGCGGTGCTGTTCCAGTGCTTCCTGAATGGTTTCCTTTTCACTGTCCTTGAGCCCCTGATGACTCGGCGGCAGCATATTTTTACGCGCCATGATGGAGGTGAGGGTTTTTTCCAGGCCGCGTAGCGAGTGCCACATCTGATGCAGCTCCCCGGGACTCATCGCTTCAAGGACCTCTTCATTGCCGTATTTTTCCCAGAAGTTTTCCAGCGATTGTGGTGGATTTTCAGGCAGTTGAGCGACATCGTCAGGGGCGGCGGACAGGCTGCTCTCTTCGTTGCGACTGCCGAGCCGCTCGCCGAGGTGGTTAGGCTGGATCACATCGTCGTTACACAGTACAATGGCGCGACGCATACAGTTGGCCAGCTCGCGGATATTGCCCGGCCAGCTATAACCGTTGAGTCGTTCGAGGGTCGCTGGAGCGAGCGACAGGTTGGGGTTGAGCTGTTTGGCAAAGAATTCGGCCAACTGGCTGATATCTTCACGACGCTCTTCCAACGATGGGATCTCCACCTTAACCACATTGAGCCGATAGTAGAGATCCTCGCGGAAGGTTTTTTCATCAATGGCTTTTTCCAGATCGACATTGGTTGCGGCGATAACCCGCACATTGGTCTTGATCGGTGTTTCGCCGCCGACCCGCATGAACTCGCCGGTTTCCAGGACCCGCAGCAGTTTGACCTGAATCAACGGGCTGGCATCACCGATCTCATCGAGGAGCAGGGTGCCGTGGTTGGCCAGCTCAAAAATCCCTCGCCGGGTGCGATGACCGCCGGTAAACGCGCCTTTTTCATGGCCGAACAGCTCACTGTCGAGCAGGTTTTCCGGCAAGGCGCCACAGTTGACGGCAATAAACGACTGATCCGCCCGGTTGGATGCCGCGTGAATAAAGCGCGCCATCACCTCCTTGCCGGTACCGGTCTTGCCCTGGATCAACACGTTGATGTTTTTCTTGGCAATCTTATAGGCCAGCGATACGGTACGGCGCATGGACAGGGAGTTGCCCACCTTGAACCCCACTGAATCGGCGACCTCCGCCCATTCCTCTTCGGACTGGTTGCCCTGCTGCCGGCTGGTGCCGTAGGCCACGGCGCGGTCAATCAACTCTTCAATTTCGCTGATCTCTTCAAAGGGTTTTTCCACGTACTCATAAGCGCCCTGCTGCATGGCACTGACCGCTGTTTTGATGGTGCTGTAACCGGTCATGATGATCACTTCACACTCCGGCTGACGGCTCTTGATCAGAGATAGCAAAGTCAAACCGTCGGTGTCCGGCAGTTTGAGATCGACCAGTGCGACCTGGAAATTGTTGTCCTCCAGCGCCTGGATCGCCTGCGGCTCATTGGTCGCGGTGGTGACCTCATAGCCTTTGTACTTGAGCAGGCGACGGAAAAAATTACAGACATCCGTTTCGTCATCGATAATCAGTATATTGATTGTGGCCAAAGGTGCTCTCCCGGTTTGCAAACGATTCCTCGCAGGCTGTTTGTCGCCGTCGTTGGGGGCGCGTGAACGGCTTAAATTATTCTTCGGTTTCCGGCAAGACCAGTGAAAAGGTGCTGCCTTGTCCCGGTGTGCTCTTCACTTCGATGGTGCCGTTATGTCCCTGGGCAATGCCCAGGCTCACCGACAAACCCAGCCCGGTGCCTTTGGTGGCATCCTTGCTGGTGAAAAACGGTGTAAAGATCTTTTGCAGATCCTTCTCTTCAATGCCGCAGCCGTTATCCTCGACACTGATAATCGCCCAGCGCTTGCCGTCTTTTTCCCGCACATGGGTGCGAACATGGATCACTTTTTCTTCATCGTTAAGGCTGTCAAGAGCATCACGGGCATTGACCAGCAGGTTGGTCAGCACCTGTTGAATCTGCGGACCGTTGGCGGTCATGGTCGGCAGCTTCGGATCGAGATCGGCAATGATCCGGATCTGGTTGCGGTTGATCTGGTATTGAATCAGGCTCAGAACCCGTTCCACCTCACTGTTGAGATCTGTGGAGCTGACGGCAATCTGATCCTGGCGTGAGAATGTCAGCAGGTTCTGGATAATGCGCTTACAGCGCAGCCCGCAGTTGATGATATCGTCAATCTCTTCAGAGACGTTTTGTTCCGCCAGTTCACGTGCCAGCAGTTGTGCGGTGCCGATAATGACGGTCATCGGGCTGTTCAGCTCATGGGCGACACCGGCAGCCATCTCGCCAATGGCGGCCAGCTTGGCCGACTGTACCAACTGGGCTTCCATTTTGACCTTTTCCGTCACGTCCTTGAGGATGATGGTCATGGCCACCATCTGTCCTTTGTCGGTGAGGACGGGATAGTGGGAACGGTCCAGAGTCAGGCCCGATTCGTCATGAATTCGGATATGCTGTGGCTGCAGCGTTTTCTGCATCTCCTCCATCGGGCAGTCCGGACAGGGTTCGAGAAGGCCATGCAGACAGGCATAACATTTGTTGCTGTTCGACTGTTCCCAGGTTTTGCGCATCTGTTCCGGCAAGTGGCCGTTATGCAGGATCACATTGTAATCGAGGTCGACCAGCACAATGGGGTCGGTCACGGCGCGGAAGGTCTGCTCCCACTCCTGTTTTGCCCGTGAAACCTGGGTGTACAGGCGGGAATTCTGGATACTGATCGACAAATGGTCGGCCAGATGTTGAATGGCGGACAGCTCCGCCTCCTGATACGCATCATGGTTGAAACTGGCCACCAGCAGCACGCCGATCACCTCGGAACGCACAAACATCGGCGCGATCGCCAGAGATTTCAGCTCAATCGGGTAGATATCTTTGCGGTGCATTTGGGCCAGATAACTGGTGGCCGGATCAAAGCTGGTGGCTTTTTTGCTGCGGATTACCTGCCAGCTGTAAGAGTCTTTGGGCAGTTCGTCCATGGTGCAGAAGTCACTGGGTACGGCAGCCTTAAGGCTGAGGCGTTCCATGGACAGGGTGGCGACGCTGAGGAAGTCGCAGGGGATCGCCTGAGGCAGCTTGAGAAACGTCCGATCAAGAATATCCTCAATCGTCATATGGATATTGATGTCACGGGTCAACTGATGGAGAATCTCCAGCAGTGTGTTCTGCTTGAGAATCTCCTCGTTTTTCTTCTTCAGCTCAACATAGTAGTTGAGCTTGGAAGAATCCACGCCGGTCAGTTGCTGTAACAGATGTTCCTTGTTGCCCATCGTTCCTCCTCAGCCGTGTTGTTGCTACATGGCTTTGTGGAAAATTTCCGCGATCTGCTCGTAACTGGCCGGCCGCGGGTTGGTGACCAGACAGGCATCGTTCAACGCGTTGTGACTCAGGCGGTCAATGGCATCGAGCGGCAAACCGATTTCGCCCAAGCCCTGATGAAGTCCGATATCGGACAGCAGATTGTTGACGGCGACAATGGATTGTCGGGCGGCTTCTTCTACGGTCATGCCGCGTACCTGCTCTCCCATGGCAATAGCGATGTCGCGGAATTTCTCCGGACAGGCGGGCAGGTTGAATTCCATAACATGGGGCAGGATTGCCGCATTGGACTCACCATGATGTTTATCAAGCAGGCCGTCCACCTGATGGGTCATGGCATGGGTGGCACCGAGAATGGCGTTGGACAGTGCCAGGCCCCCGGTGAGACTGGCCATCGACATATTGGTGTTGGCATCCATGTCACTGCGGTCGTTGACCGCCTTGCGCAGATACTGTGATGCCAGTTCAATGCATTTGAGTGAATGGATCTCGGTCATCGGTGTTGCCGCCAGCGACACATAGGTTTCAATACCGTGGGTAAAGGCATCGATGCCGGTGGCGGCGGCCAGAGCGGAATCCTTGGTGCGCAGTAACTCCGGGTCGACGATGGCGATATCCGGCACCAGTGATTTGGAGATGATCGACATTTTCAGCTGCCGTTTGGAATCGACGATGATGGCAAACTGGGTGACTTCGGAACCAGCCCCAGCGGTACTGGGAGCGATCACCATTGGTGGCAACGGCCGGGTGACTTTGTTGATCCCTTCGTAGTCGCGCAGCACACCGCCGTTGGTGGCCAGGATGGCAATCGCCTTGGCAACGTCTGTCGGGCTGCCGCCGCCGACCACGACAATGGCGTCGCAACCGGATTCGAGGTAGCGCAGCAGGCCTTCATCCACTTCGTAGTCCTTGGGATTGGTGGTCAGCGCTGCGTAGGTGACCGTTTCAAGGCCGCTGGCATGGAGGTAATGCTTGGCTTTATCGACCCAGCCGGCATTGATCACATCTTCATCACTGACGACAAACACTTTCGAGGCGCCGATACGCAGGGCGCTGTCGCCGATCTGGCTGAGACTGCCGCGGCCGAAGATCACCTCCGGCATGACAAACTTACTGATATTCATTGTACACTCCAATCCTAAACATAGTCTCCGCCGATCAATTGCACGTCAACCTGGGCTCCGGAGCCGATGTGGTCGGGCGCTGCCGGAAGGATCGCCAGGCCGTTGGCGCGAATCATGGTCTTGAGAATGCCGGTATTCTGATCGCCCGAAGTGCTGGCAAGATACTGGCCGTTCTGCATGGTGACAAACACCCGCATAAACTGGGTGCGTCCCGATTTCTTTTTCACATCATCTTTGAGGATCGCCCGCACCGTAGGATGAAAGACGCGGCGGTGGCCCATCATCTTCAACAACGCCGGTTTGACGAACTCCTCAAACGTGATCATGGTCGACACTGGGTTGCCGGGCAGGGAGAACACCGGCTTGTCGCCATACATGGCAAAGGCCGTCGGGCGTCCCGGTTTAATGTCGATCTTCCAAAATACTGATTTGACGTCAAGTTCTTCAAGGATGTCACGCACCAGGTCACGATCACCGGCGGAAACACCGGCAGAAGTGATCAACGCGTCCGCTTTAAGCCCTTCCTTGATCTTCTGCAGGTGGCTTTCGCGGTTGTCGCGGGCGATGCCGAGCAGGATCGGTTCAGCGCCAATCTCTTTGAGGGCTGCGGCCACGGCAAAACTGTTGCAATTGACAATCTGATGGTTGTTGGGTGGTGTGCCCGGTTCGATCAGCTCATCTCCGGTCGCCAAAATGGCGACACGGGGTCTCCGGTACACCGGGACGATCACTTTATTAAATGTTGCCAGCAGCCCGATCTCCGCAGGGCGTAGCAGAGAACCGGCAGTAAGAATGTTCTCGCCGTCGGTGATATCCTCGCCTTTAACGCGGATATGGTCTCCGACGGTGACGGAACCGCGAATGGTCAATTGATCACCCTTTTCACTGGTCTCCTCGAACGGCACGACGGTGTCGGCACCCGGTGGAATCGGCGCGCCGGTCATGATGCGCACGGCTGTACCGGGTTGTACCGGGTCATTGCTATAACCACCGGCGGGAATGTAGCCGCTGATGGTCAGAGTGCCGTCATTTGAACAATCGTCATGGCGGACGGCAAAGCCATCCATGGCCGAGTTGTCCCACACCGGCAGACTCCACGGTGCAATGATATCTTCGGCAACAATACGCTCACTGGCATCAAGAAGGCCGACCCGTTCAACACCGAGAGGTGTGACATGGTCGAGAATGGTTTGGCGGGCCTGTTGGAAACTAAGCATAGGATTTTTCCTTTATCATCATGTCGTCCGACGTAACCACCTGCCCCCCCTGAAGTTCGATCACCTGACTGCCGAGACGCTGGGCCTGAGCCTGGTCATGACTGGCGATAATCACGGTGATGCCCTGATCGGGCAGGGTGGAGATCAGTTGTTCGAGTCGCTCGACACTGTATTTGTCCATATTGGCTGTTGGCTCATCAAGGAGCAGAACTTTGGGACGTAAGGCCAGAGCGCGGGCAATGGCGACCCTTTTTTGTTCTCCGCCCGAGAGTTCACGTGCGCTGCGGTTGTGAAAATCTGCCAGGCCGACACTGTCCAGTGCGTCATCAACTGCCTGCTGTGCCTGATTGGAGCAGATGCCACCGAGCCGCAGGGCCACGCGCAGATTGTCGTTGACCGTGCCGTCAAACAGATAAGGCGTCTGGTGGACCAACGTGATCTGACGGCGTAACCGTGGCAGGGAGAACCAGCCCCTCTGGACACGGCGTTGCCTGAAATAGAGTGACCCGCTTTGCGGGTTAATAAGCAGCGCCAGGCAATTGAGCAAGGTACTCTTGCCGGAGCCGTTGGCGCCATGCAGTGCGTAGAGGTGTCCGGTTGCGAATGACAAAGACGCGATGTCCAGGGCGCAGCGCTGCTCATTGGCATAGCGGTAGCGGATCTGTTCAAGACGGTACAGTTCACTCATCGGGACCTCTGTTGCAGAAGATTGAGAAAAATATTAATCGCCAGGGCCACGGACAACAAAATGATGCCCAGGGCCAGACCAAAAGCGAATTCCCCTTTGCTGGTTTCCAGAGCAATCGCCGTGGTCATGGTGCGGGTATAGCCGCGAATGTTGCCGCCGAGCATCATGGCCACGCCCACTTCGGCAATGATGCGGCCAAAACCGGCAATCAGGGCGGCCATAATGCCGAAACGGATCTCTTTAACCAGAACCAGTACACTGGTCAGAGGGCCGGCTCCCAATGTTTGGGCTGTCGGCAAAATGCGTGGATCCGATCCGACCACCGCCGCCAGGGTGTAATTGGTGACGATGGGCGTGGCCAGAATCGTCTGACCGATAATCATGGCGCCTGGAGTAAACAGCAAACCGAACTGACCCAGAGGCCCCTGACGGCTGAGGAAACCGTACACCACCAAGCCGACTACCACCGTCGGCAAAGCCATCAACGTGTTCAGCAGTGTCAGGCAAATGGTTTTGCCGGTGAACTGGTTGAGGGCAATGACGATGCCGATGGGCACACTGATCAGTGTGGCGATGACAATGGCTACACTCGAGATCGTCAGGGAGGTGTTCACTGTATTGAACACCTCCCCGTCGAAAGACAGAATCAGCGCAAACGCTGTGCGCAATGATTCAACAATAAAGCTCACCGGCGATCCTTATTTCTCGTAGGTGAAAAACAGTTGTTGGTTGTTTTTCCGGTAGCCGTCAATCATCTTCTGCCCGGTTTCACCGGTGAGAAAATTGGCAAACGCCGTGGCCAGTTCATACTTTGCATGCGGATGCTTGGCTGGATTCACCGGAATGACGCCATACGGGTTAAACAACCGCTTGTCGCCTTCAACAACAACCTGCAGGTCGATTTTGCCCTGATAGGCAATGTAGGTGCCGCGGTCGGTCAGAGCATAGCCCTGGCGCTCATCGGCCATGGTGAGAACTTCCCCCATGCCGCGCCCCGCTTCGAGATACCAGTCGCCGGCTGGTTTTAAATCCGCAGCTTTCCACAGTGCCAACTCTTTAAAGTGGGTGCCAGACTCATCACCACGTGAGACGAAGGTCGCTTTGCTGTGGGCAATTTTCGCCAGAGCCGCAGCCACGTCACTGGTGCCTTTAATGCCTGCCGGGTCTGCTGGCGGACCGACGACGACAAAATCATTGTACATCACATCCTGACGATCAACGCCGTAGCCGCCGTCGACAAATGCATCTTCCTTGGCACGGGCGTGGACCAGGATGACATCCACATCGCCAGCCATACCCAGCTTGATTGCCTTGCCGGTACCCACGGCAATCACGTCGACCTTGCAGTTGTTCTGCGCTTCAAAGGTCGGCAGCAGAGCACTGAGCAGACCGGAGTTTTCCGTCGATGTGGTCGTGGCCAGCTTCAGGTGCTCCTGAGCCAAGGCGGCCCCAGCCAGCAGCAGGACGATCATCAATGAAAAGAGTACCATTCGCAGTTGTTTCATAACAATTTTTCCTTCAAACAAAGGGGTTGAAATAAAATGACCCTCCATCGCCGGGAAAGACAAAAAACGGCACCAGTCACCTTGATGATTAATGTCCGTCAGCTCCTTTCCAAGAGTGGGAGGCTCGCCAGTTTCCCGAAGAACCCATAGGCCTGCCACCTTGGGATGTGCCGGTAGGTGAACAGACTCGGAGTTGTAACTATTTTCGTGTCGGTGCTTTGGGCAACCGACAGCTCTTTTTTATGGCAGCCTGTATACGTGCAAGTCTCGTGCACAATCTTGGAGGGTGAGCCATTAAAAAAGGCTATGCGGGTGGAACTTGAGCTGTTTTTACGGGGGATTGTCGATGTAACCTCCTTGTTTTACAGGTTGTTGTGCAAGTCGAGGTCAACTGTTCCAATCTGTACCAGAGCCGTGGACCTCTTTTTTCAGTGTCAGGACGAACGCAATAAAAGTGTAACAAAGTGGCACGCATTGTCACGAACTTGAGCTGGCTCTGTGCCAATTGGGAACGGTTGGTGCGGTCGGGGCAGGCCGGATATTCCGGGTTTGTCACATGAAAAAGGATTTGTGGGGTGTTCCATTCTGGTGATCCGTGTGTGACGAGCTGTTGCATTGTGTTCCAAACTGGATCAAATCGTCGCGTTGACGACAAGTCGTAACTTGCCGATTCTGTAGACAACAACGTGGTGTTCCACTATGTAACTCTATTGAATTACGGAGGTTTTTAGAAAAATATTTAAAAGTGGCATCCAAGTTGCTCTAAGGGGAGGTAGCGTTGTCCGTACCTGAATCAGGTGTTCTGGTGCAGGGATTCTACCGGATCTATTTCACATCACTATCGATGGAGGAGCCGGGCGGATTTGAGAGACTGTCATGCGGACGTTATGTCTCATTCACAACAGCAACAAAGGAGAGAACTAATGGCATTAGCAGATCAAACTTACGGTTTCTTCATCCCGACAGTATCTTTGATGGGGGTAGGTTGTGCCAAGGAAGCCGGCGATCAAGCAAAAGCACTGGGCGCTACCAAGCTGCTCATCGTTACCGACGCTGGCCTGGCTGCCATGGGCGTTGCCGACACCATCAAAGGTTATGTTGAAGCTGCCGGTCTGGAAGCTGTTATCTTTGACGGCGCTGAGCCTAACCCGACAGATAAGAACGTTGCCGATGGCGTTAAAGTCTACGAAGACAACAAGTGTGACGGCATCATCACCCTGGGTGGTGGTAGCTCCCACGACTGCGGTAAAGGTGTAGGCCTGGTTGTTGGTAACGGCGGCCAGATTCGTGATTTCGAAGGTGTGAACCAGTCCACCAAATCCATGCCTCCGTTCCTGGCCATCAACACCACTGCAGGTACCGCGTCTGAAATGACCCGTTTCTGCATCATCACCAACACGGACACCCACGTTAAAATGGCCATTGTTGACTGGCGCTGCACGCCGAACATCGCGATCAATGATCCTGTTCTGATGGTTGGCAAGCCGGCTCCTCTGACTGCTGCGACCGGTATGGATGCACTGACTCACGCTGTTGAGGCTTATGTTTCCACCATCGCTACTCCGATCACTGACGCTTGCGCGATCAAAGCGATCGAGCTGGTCGCTGAGTACCTGCGTCAAGCTGTTGCCAACGGCGAGAACATGGAAGCCCGCGACAAGATGGCTTACGCTGAGTACCTGGCCGGTATGGCATTCAACAACGCCAGCCTCGGTTACGTTCACGCCATGGCTCACCAACTGGGTGGCTTCTACAACCTGCCTCACGGTGTCTGCAACGCTGTCCTGCTGCCGGTTGTTTGCGAATTCAACTCCATTGCCAACGTGAAGCGTTTCGCTGACATCGCTGTTGCCATGGGCGAGAACATCGACGGCCTGTCTGACGTTGAAGCCGCTGAAGTTGCCATCGCAGCCATCCGTCGTCTGTCCGCAGACGTTGGTATCCCTGCCGGTCTGACCGAGCTGGGTGTTAAAGAAGAAGATCTGAAGATCATGGCAGAGAACGCTCAGAAAGATGCCTGCATGCTGACCAACCCCCTCAAAGCGAAGTTGGAGCAAGTGATCGACATCTACAAGGCAGCAATGTAACACCCGGCCCTCACGGGCTGATCTGACGGACTATCGTCGGAAACGACCAGCATGGGAGAGGCTTCGGCCTCTCCCTATTTTCTCAATTAAGTACTATCAAGATCTCCGAGCCTGCCCCCCCTACGGAGGTTGCCTTTAAGGGGACAGGCCTCAGGGTTGCATTGGAAACGGTGTGGCCTCCCAGTCTTGGAAAGGAGATTCTTACCATGCGCTTAACGTTAAGACACTGCAAAGGAGCCTGACACACATGGATAAGATTTTCCGCGTTAACATGACCGACCTGACCACCACCGTTGAAGACGTCCCGGCTGAATGGGCTGGTCTCGGTGGTCGTGCCCTGACCTCAACCATCGTAGCTACCGAGGTTGATCCTGAATGCCATCCTCTGGGAGAAAAAAACAAACTCGTTTTTGCCCCTGGCCTGCTTAGTGGTACCGCTGCGGCCCAATCCGGTCGTATGTCCTGCGGCGCTAAAAGTCCGCTGACCGGCGGCATCAAAGAGAGTAATGCCGGCGGCACCACCGCCCAGCAATTCGCCCGCATGGGCATCAAGGCGATGATCATTGAGGGCATGCCCAAAGAGGACAAGTTCTACAGCCTGCACATCACCAAAGACGGCGTGACCATCGCCGAAGAGTCCGAGCTGCTCGGTAGCGGCAACTTTGCTGTCATCGATGCCATGGTGGAAAAATATGACAAGAAAATCGGTGTCATGACCATCGGCCTGCCCGGCGAATTGAAGATGGCGTCTGCCAACATTTCAGTTAAAGATCCCGACGGCAAAATCCGCAGCCACGGCCGTGGCGGTATGGGTGCTGTTATGGGTTCGAAAAAAATCAAGTTCATGACCGTGGATTCCGAAGGTGCCGGTGCGGTGCCCATCGCGGACCCCGACACCTTCAAAAAAGCCGCCCGCGTGTTTGCTAAGGCGATGCTCGACCACCCGGTCAGCGGCGAAGGTCTGCCCACCTACGGCACCAACGTTCTGGTCAATATCCTCAACGAAGCCGGTGGCCTGCCGACCCGTAACTTCACCTATGGCCAGTTTGACGCCCACGACAACATCAGTGGTGAGACCATGCACGACACCATCGTTGAGCGTGGCGGTAGCCCCAAGCACGGTTGCCATAAGGGCTGCATCATCCAGTGCTCCCAGGTATACAACGACAAAGACGGCAACTATGTCACCTCCGGTTTCGAGTACGAGACCATCTGGGGCATGGGAGCCAACTGCTGTGTTGAAAACCTCGACGAGATCGCTGAAGCCGACAACATCATGGATGATATCGGTGTTGATTCCATCGAAACCGTCGTTATGTTCGGTGTGGCCATGGAAGCAGGCATCCTGCCGTTCGGTGACGGCAAAGGGATTCTGCGCATGCTGCGCGAAGAGATCGGCAAAGGCACCCCTCTGGGTCGTATCCTCGGTGGTGGTGCCGGCAATGTCGGTCGTACCTACGGCGTGACCCGTGTTCCTGTTGTCAAGAACCAGGGTATTCCGGCTTACGATCCGCGCAGTGTTAAGGGTATCGGCATCACCTATGCCACCAGCACCATGGGCGCAGACCACACTTCCGGTTACACTATCGCGACCAACATTCTCAATGTCGGCGGTTTTGTTGATCCGCTGAGCAAAGACGGTCAGGTTGAGCTGTCGCGCAATCTGCAGATTGCTACCGCAGCCATCGATTCCACCGGTATGTGTATCTTTGTTGCCTTCCCGGCGCTGGATATTCCCGAGTGTCTGCCGGCATTGATCGACATGATCAACGCCCGCTTCGGGTGTGAGCTGACCGGTGATGACGTCACCGAGCTGGGTAAGAAAGTCCTCAAGCTGGAGCATCAGTTCAATCTTGATGCCGGCATGACCAACAAGGACGATCGTCTGCCTGAGTTCTTCAAGACCGATCCGGTTCCGCCGCACAACGCGATCTGGGACTTCAGCGACGAAGAGATCGACGAATTCTGGAACTTTTAAACAACTTTAGAGTCGTGGACTCTCCTTGCCGGGTGCGACCAACCCCTGTTGTCCGGTCGCACCCGGGTTTTTTCTCTGGAAAACGGTTTTACGGGTGCAGGAATGATGAATATCACAGTCAAGCTGTTTGCCAACTTTCGCGTCGGGCGTTTCAAAGAAGCCCAACGCAACTATCCCAATAACACGCCATGCCGCCTGGTGTTGCAGGAACTCTACATCACCGAGGAGGAACTGGGCGTGCTGATGGTCAACAGCCGTCATGCCGATCTTGATCAGGAACTCAAAGACGGTGATACCGTGTCCATCTTCCCCCTGGTTGGAGGCGGTTAGCATGTCCGAAGTTCGCGCCAGTGTAGAATGCTGCGTGTGCGACGGTATGCTCAGTTGGAGTGATCAGCTGACCATTGCCCGACAATACAGTGTCAGCGTAGCCTACATCGAAGCCGTCGCGTTAGAGCGCGGCATTCTTCCGGCGCGCTATCAGCGTAATCGCAATATGCTCAATTGCCGCGACCAGCTGGCGTTGTTCAGCAGCCATATCGCAGTGGTTGGTTGCGGCGGCCTGGGTGGCTACATCATCGAAGAGCTGGCCCGCATTGGCGTCGGTCACCTGACCGTGATTGATCCTGACTTTTTTGAAGAGCACAATCTCAATCGCCAGATTCTGTCGACACCGGCAAATCTCGGTCATGACAAAGTCGCTGTGGCGGCACACCGTGTCGCGGAGATTAATCCGGCCGTGACCGTCACCCCGGTTGTCAAAGCTTTGTCCCGCACCAACGGCTGTGGCCTGTTGGCCGGAGCTCAGGTCGTGGTGGACGGGCTCGACAACATTGATACCCGTCTCGAACTGTCCGAGGTCTGCGAATCACTGGAGCTGCCTCTGGTTCATGGGGCCATCGCTGGTTGGTATGGCCACGTGACCTCACAGATGCCCGGTGACAAGAGTTTAGACACCCTCTACGGCCAGAAGCAGAGGCCGAAAGGGATTGAGGGATCGTTAGGAAATCCCTCATTTACCCCGAGCCTGATTGCCTCTGTGCAAGTGGCCGAGGTGATCAAGATTTTATTGAACCATGGGGAACCCCTGCGCCATCGCCTGTTTACCATCGACCTTCTGGATATGGAGTGTATCGAAACACCCCTTTAGCAGGTTGTTGAAAAAGTCCCGGTAGGGCTTTGACAATCTGTTGGTTAACGGTGATAGCCCTTAGCGAAGATAAGGGTACAACCGCATCGATGCTGGCCTCCGGGTGGCTCTCTTTCAAACAAGATAATGTGGAGGATGATATGCCAACATTTGTTGTTGAACGAGATCTCGAAGGTGCCGGCTGGCTGTCAGCCGAACAACTCGAAGGCATCGCCCATCGCGCGTGCGAAATCGTCGATGCCATGGATCACCAGGTGACCTGGGTAGAGAGCTATGTCACCGAGAACAAGTTTTATTGCGTGTATGTTGCACCTGACGTGGCTGCGGTGCAGGAACACGCTATGCGTGGAGAGCTTCCGATCAGCCGGGTGGCTGAAGTGTTCAAAAAGTTTGGACCGGAAGTGGACAACGCCTGACCCGAACAAGGAGGGGGGCTATGAAACTGATCGATCGCTACGGGCGAAAAATCAACTACCTCAGATTGTCTGTCACTGACCGCTGCAATATGCGTTGTCGCTATTGCATGCCGGCTCACGGTGTGGAAAAAGTCACCCATGACGATGTGCTCAGCTATGAAGAGCTCTATCGTATCTCTCAGGCGGCTGTGACAACCGGCATCGAAAAGATCCGCGTCACCGGTGGAGAACCCCTTGTACGTAAGGGCATTGTACCGTTTCTGGAGCGTCTGTCGCGTATTGACGGCCTCAAGCAGCTGGTTTTGACCACCAATGGTCTGATGCTCGATGAGATGGCCTATGACCTCAAGCAGGCCGGTGTTAAACATCTCAATGTCAGTCTTGATTCCCTCAATGCCAACACCTTTGCCGAAGTTACCCGTGGTGCCAACCTGGTGAAAGTTCTTGCTGGTCTGGCGGCTGCTGAACGTGTCGGTCTGCCGGTCAAGCTCAATATGGTGGTGATGCGCGGTGTCAATGATCATGAAATCGAGCGCTTTGCCGAGCTGACCCGTGACAAGCCGCTGGCGGTACGCTTTATCGAATACATGCCCGCCCTCAAAGAGCCGGGCTGGCAGAAGTTGTCGCTGTCCGGACACGAAGTCCTTGAGCGATTAGGCGAGCGCTACCGTCTTGATGCGGTGGATCGCCATGAACTGGCTGGTCCAGCGTGCGAATACCGTATCCCCGGAGCCAAGGGGACCATCGGCGTGATCACGCCGATCACCGGTCATTTCTGTAAAAGTTGCAACCGTATTCGCGTCACCTCAACCGGCAAAGCCCGCAGTTGCCTGTTTTCGGAAAAAGGGGTCGATCTCAAGCCGATCCTCGACAGTGAAGATCAGCTGGCCCTGCAGGGAGCATTACGCACCGTGGTGACACTCAAACCGGATATGCATAACGTCAGCGTGGATCAGTGCGATCACACCGCTTTTGCCATGTCCAATATCGGCGGTTGACGAACCGCCACGCCATCTGTCGGCGTATCGGTAGGAGCCTTTCGCCCCCCTTGTTGAAACCTCCTGACAACCGACGCCACGTACGTCGACAGCTGAAGGCCATCTGTGTAAACAGGTGGCCTTCTTTTTTTGATTTTTAAGGGGCAAAATCGCACAAGCCGCCAATCTGAGGCTTAAAACTCAAAGAATCAACTCAAGGCAATCTTCAATGATCCTAACAGGCTGTTTAAAAACAGACTGTGGAGCCCATGGACGGGCGATCAAAATCAAGGACAGGTTTTCAAGTCCTTGATTTTGTGAGCAAGGCGAAAATCGCATTTTCGGCTTGCGTCGTTGAAAAATCCCCGGACGGGACTTTTTCAACATCCTGCTAATGGCTTTGTTGGAGGCGTTTCTCTCTGTGCGTGTTGTGGTGAGCTCAGGACAAAACATGTGGAGCTGGAGAAACTGATTGAAGGGTGGCTACGTTGTTTTTTTTCTAACTAAGCGCCATTTGTCTTCTGTTTTCAATTTCTTGATAGCCGCTTCGCGGCGACTGGCCGATGAACGATTGTGGCCGGATTCGTGGTAGACGACCTCAATCGGTTCGTGGCCGCGAAAATAGCGTGCACCGCGACCGCTGGCGTGTTGGGCAAAGCGCCGTTCTAGATCGGTGGTGATGCCGGTGTACAGGGAGTTGTCGCGGCAGCGGATGATGTAGACCAGCCAGTTGTCAGCAGTCATTGATCGGCAACAAGGAACTCCCGGCGAAACAAGTGCCCCGCCGGGAGAAAGAGATCAGGCTTCGGTCGCCTGGTTTTTAATGGTGTCGAGCTCGCTCTCATCGATTTCACCCATCCACAGTGCCGTGGCCAGGTACAGATCGAGAAGGGGCCACTCTTTATATTCGGTAGCCAGTTGCACATAAATGCCGATGCGGGTGGCCTCTTCTTCGTTGCCAGCCCCTTTAAGCATAGCCAAATACTCTTCGTTAACTTCAGGATCCAGTTCGGTGAAGTAGGCAACCAGCACGTCCGCGGCAAGGGCACCCTGGGCCGCTTTAAACAGAGCGCCGTCAAAGCGTGATGCGGTACCTGCTTTGCGGTTGAGCAAAGACTCTTGACGAAAGCTTCTCAGTCCGGCTGCTTCGACCCAGTGGGCAAAAATTTGCGGTTGGCGCTTGGCCAGACCACGGCTGATTTTGAGCTTCTTTTTTTCATCCAGTGCCTGCCAGGCACGTTGTACAGATTCGGGAACCATAATCACGCCTTTCATCTCAAAGTGTCACAGAGGGGAGGATATGTTAAGGTGGCCATCCGGCAACACCGGGGAACTATGCCATCAACCGCCCATGGCGACAAGACCAATTAAGCCGTCGGATGAAAAAAATCATGTGGTGACGGGGAGTTGGTTGGAGTAGCAAGGAGTTTTTCGTGAAACAGGTCCTGCCGATTCAGTGTCACTATTCGTTTGATCAAAGTGTGTGGCTGGAATTCGCCCGTGCCCACTATGCCAGCCAACCCGGCGTGCGCTGGCGCGCCGTGCTCAGTGTGGTGTGTCTCATGGCCGGGTGTGCCGGTGTCGCGGGATTTTATCCCAACCGTATCAGTGCCATGTTGTTGTTGGTGACCGGTTTTATCGGTCTGTCCGCTACCAACCTTCTTGCCCTGCGGCGGATCGGTCAGGCACGGCGGCATCCGTTTTTCGGAAAAATGGTCACAGTGATCATTGACGATGAAGAGGTCACATTACGTTGCGGTGATCAGGGCATGGTGCAACCGTGGCACAACTTCACCCGCTATCGTCAGGTGAAAGCGGGGCTGTTGCTCTATTATGGGCCGGACAGCTTTATTATGATTCCGCAGTCGGCGTTGTCCGACACCGCCTGGCAGGCCGTGGTTGCTGTTTTGAAGAAAAATGATGTTGTTTCGCTGTCAGGTCGGATCTGAGGCAACAGTCGCTGCCAATAGAGCCTCCGCCTCTTTGACGGATGTCGCTTCTTCAATGGTGTAGCGGGCAAACTGCTGGCTGGCTGCATTGACCTGACACTGAAAAACACTGTCACTGACGATGCGAATCACCCGACCGACGTGATGGGTGGAAAGGGCCGTCATCACTTCCTGGAACAGGGGAAGACAACTGATATAACCACAATCCGCCTGGCTCATATCGTTAATCACGTGAAAGCCGTCTTCCAAGTGCTCAAGCGCTGCCAACACTTCTTTATTGATGGCTTGGGCATCCTCGGCGTCAATCACACCACTGAGGGTAATATACAAATAATTTCTGTCGCTATCCGTACGAATCTCATGCATACGCAGATCCAAAAAAGGGTTTCTTTTCAGTGTGCGCGGTGTGACGGCGCTGTCAAGCTTTGGACGTAAAAAAGGGAACATGTCGATGACATGTTCCCTCAGTTTGATGACAAAGTCCATCCAGGGACTTTGTCATGGCCGTTTCGCAAAAACGCGGTTTTGCTTCACTTACAAAAACAAGAAGTTAAGCCTCTCCTTGTTTTTGGCTCGCCCGTCCTTGGGCTCGGGGAGCCTGTTTGTCAACAGCCAGAGGGAACATGTCGGATGACATGTTCCCTTTTTCAAGGATTTGCGTTGACCGTTGACGTTTAAAGTCCCTTTTTTTCCGCCCAGGTAAAGAACGCCACAACCGCGATGATCCACGCCGCGATAACCAGCCACGGGGATACCCCGAGCACTTGGGGAAGGGTGATCTTACCGTAGTTGCCCCAACTGAGGATGTTGCTTTGCAGGCTCGGGTAGATCTCCGCGTAAGCGGCTGCACCGACCAACATGCCTAAAATAGCCCACAGCGCGTGAAAGCGTCCCTCTGCCAGAGCACCGACCGAGGTGCCGGGGCAGAACCCGGCAATGGCCCAGCCCACACCAAAGATCAGTCCACCAATGATAATGGCACCGACATTGGTTGCTTTCAGGCTCAGGCTGATCAGTCCGGCCGCATGACAGGCGTAGATGCCGACCATACCGACGACAACAGCCGTGGCCATGAATTTGATGATGGTCATATCCCTGAGCAACATGAATCCGACCTGGCGCTCAAAGCGTAATACCTGACCTTTTTGTAATAAGAACCCGAAGAAAAATCCGGTGAGCAATCCGATAATCAGTTCCATCATTGGCCTCCTTTTCCGTAAATCAGGCGCGCGGTGAGAATGCCGCCGACCATGAAAAAGACCAGAGCAAGCAGGCTGCTGACCGATAACTGCATGTTGCCGGACATGCCGTGACCACTGGGGCAGCCCCCGGCCATGCGCGCTCCGAACAGCAGGATCGCACCGCCGATAAAGGAACCAACGCCCCGCTTGAGGGCACTGTCGCCAAACCGGTCACGCCAGATCGGCGGCACGGTTTCATGTTTGGCGCTGCCGCCAAGGCGTGAAGAAACTAAGGCCCCTGCAAAGATGCCGATCACAAACAGCATTTGCCAATCGACCTTGACCTTTTTACTTTGGAAATAGGCATTTTCCGCCACATGCTGCGGGGCAACGACCTGTTCGATCAGACCAGAGGCGCGAACAAATGTCGTGGATGCACCAAGGTATTTGCCCTTATCCAGGACAACCGTTGTGACCACGACCGACAGCACGGCTAGAATTCCGACCAAGGCACCGGCCACATACGGACTCCAGGATGCTTTTCTCAGTAAACTCATGATGAACTCCCTCGTTAT